>CANQEC010000128.1 GCA_947594335.1 uncultured Lachnospiraceae bacterium | reverse complement strand
TCGTGATATTCCCGGAGCACTTCCATATCCACCCGGGGTCTGTAGTAAAATCCCTCGACAAAACCTTTCGAGACTATTTTCATCAGATTCGCATAGCCCTGATTATTCTCAGCGAGCAGCACCAGATGATAATATCTGTCGTCCCCGCCGCCGACTTCCCGGTCAAACCTGGAATTCGGCGCGACATAGACTTCACACCCGATGATCGGATTGATCCCCGCGGCCTTCGCCTCCCGATAAAAGTCAATGACCCCGTACATGACGCCGTGGTCTGTGATCGCGGCGCTGTCCATGCCCAGCTCTTTTACCCTCGCCACGTATTCCCTGATCTTATTGGAACCGTCCAGCAGACTGTACTCTGTATGGACGTGCAGATGTGTAAAATTCATGTTCTTCTCCCTTCCCGCCGTTCCCTGCTGCCGCGGACGCATCCGGTTGTTCCTCTCTCTTCACCCATACCTGCGCGATTTTAGTCAATACTGCCGGAAAACGTCCGGCCCAGTATCCTCCGGCCCGGCATCCGACATTCTCCGCCCTGCCAGCGCCGGCACATAAGACAGCCGTCTCACATTATCTCCGCCCGGAACATGCAGGCAATCCCGAACAGAACCGCTATGATCAGCGACGGCGTGACCGCCCGGTATTTCCCGGCTACGCTCTCCTGTTCCTCCCCGCGGAACACTGCCTGCATATGCTCCCACCGATGGCTGTGTCTGGCAATCCAGATAAAAACCATCCTCGCCAGAACAATGCAGACTACTGCCAGCGCGCTGCAGAATGTCCACGCCAGCAGCAATTCGTCCCGCGCCGTCATCTCCACGCTTCTTCCGGCGAGTGTCCACGCTGTCATCTCCACGCTTCTTCCGGAAAGCGTCCGCGCCGTCATCCCCGCGCTCCTTTCGGCAAGCGCTCGCGCCGCCAATATCACATTCCTGCCTGCCCGCATTTTCTCTGCAAAAAACATTCCCTGGCCGCCCATCGCCCGCACATTCAGCAAAAGCACACTGCTGAGATTGATCAGGAAATGAGCTTCCATGGAATAAAAGAGATTTCCGCACGCCTCCACGAGAAGGGCAAATACGATCCCCAAAACGGCAGCATAGCAAAACTGGTTAATATTCAGATGCATAATGCCGAACAGAAAACCGCTCAGAACCGCCCCCTTCAGGACGCCGGCCTTCCGGTATCCATGATACAGAACGCCTCTGACGACAAATTCCTCCGCAGCCGCCGGTATAAACGCAATAAAAAACACGTTCTTCCAGAAACTCTGTCCCTCTGCTTCCATCATTTCCGCAGCGGCATGATTCTCTGAAAACATCATGGAAAACATATTGATCCATACCACGATGGGGAGAAGCAGAAGCACAAACAGAAAAACAAGCAGCACTGTGGACAGCCTGGGCGCCGCAAACGGAATATCCTCCAGGCATCTGCCGCGCGTAATCTTTACATAAAGCAGAACAGGAAGTGCATAAAAAAATACAGTCGCCGCCGTACCTGTATACAGATCCGTCTGCAAAAACAGCCGGCCTAAAAATGACGGAACGACTGTCATATTAAACAGCATCAGCAGAAAAACCCTGTTTATTCCGCTGCAGGTTCTTCTTTCAGGCATTATAACCCTCCGCAGAAAATTTTATATATAGATATTATACTATATCCCCCCGGAATTTTAAACAGTTCATTGGAAATCTTTTCAGTATCCGGCGTCCCTCTCCGATTTTTTGTGATCGGGCAGGAGGCGGCTTTCCCTCCTGCTCGCCGCGCAGCTCAGGTGCTGCGATGGCAGCTGATTTCCATGCCTGGGCCTGCGCATACAGAAAACCTGTCACTGGCAGCCTTTCTGCATACTAAGGTATAAAACCAGGGCAGGCGGAATCCGGATGGATCCCGCCTGCCCCTTGAACGAAACTGTCTGTTCCCGGACAATCCCGCATACATTATAATAATGCCGCGAATTGCTCCGCACTTCATGCTTACGCAATTCTGAAATATCTCCCGCCGTCTGTACAGTAATCATCATACTGCCGCTTCCGCTGCGCTTACCAGTATCTCCTTGCGCAGACCGGTGTACGGTATCCGTAATCGGAAATGATGATTCCCGTACTCGAATTGCTCGCGTGTACGACCTGTCCGCCGCCCATGTAGATGGATACATGGCCGATTCCGCTGCCGCCCTCATAGAACAGAAGGTCGCCCGGCTGGATACTGCCCAGATCCACCGGCGTGCCGCTGCCGGACTGGGCCGCCGCGGTACGCGGAATGCCGATTCCAAAGTTTGCGAACACTGCCTGCGTAAAGCCTGAGCAGTCTGCTCCGTTTGTCAGGCTTGTGCCGCCCCATACATACGGATTACCCACAAACTGAACCGCAAAATCCACGATAGACTGACCGCCGCCCGATGTGTAGGCCGGCTCTGTATACTCAGGCTCCGGCTCCGCTTCCGGTTCCTCGTAAGAGCTCTGATCATCCGTCCAGGTCTCTTCGGCCGCGGTCTGATCATCTTCGGAAGCTTCCGGCTCCTGCCAGACTGCGCTCTCTCCATACACAGCCGCCTCATCCGCCGCGTTCTGCGCGTTCAGGTACTCCTGATAAGCCGCCTGCGCTGCTGCCGCTGTATCATAGACCAGCTGCTCGTCCGCCTGCTGTGTCGCTTCATCCGCCGCCGCCTGCGCCGTCAGATATTCCTGGTAGGCCGCGTCCGCCGCTGCCTGCGCATCTGATGATCCGTCCGTCCAGGTCTCTTCGGCCGGAGCCTGAACATCCGTATAACCATCTTCTGCCTGTACCTGATCATCGGTATATCCTGCAGCCGCCTCATCCGCTGCGTTCTGCGCCGTCAGATATTCCTGATAAGCCGCCTGCGCCGCCGCCGCCGTGTCATAGACCAGCTGCTCGTCCGCCTGCTGCGTTGCCTCATCCGCCGCCGCCTGCGCCGCCAGATATTCCTGATAAGCCGCGTCCGCTGCTGCCTGCGTACCCGAAACATCCATCCAGGTCCCTTCAGCCGCAGTCTGATCGCCCGTATAGCTGTCTGCCTGCTCCTGATAAGCCGCCTCAGCCGCCGCCTGTTCCGCCGCGAGCTGGGCTTCATACGCTTCCTCCGCCTGCCGCTGTTCCTCAAGATAGTCAAGCCACTGCGCGTCCAGTCTTTCCTGCTCTTCCTCAAGCGTTTCGCCCGTCGCGTAGTATGTATCATAATCCACGTAATACGCATTTACATATCCGTAGGAATCTCCCCCGAGAGCCACCTTCATCCAGTCGCCGTCGTACGCGACAACCTCAAGCTGATCCGAATTTTTGGCCATGCCGACCGCCTCGGAATTTTCATCCGGCTCCGCACGCACCATCAGAGCCTCCGGATGCACCGTCGCCACATTGTAGGCGACCTGCTGCGCGATCGCGTCCGCTTCCGCTCCGACCAGGAAATAATCCGCGTTTACATATCCTGTCACGTTGCCCGTCTGAACTTCATACCAGTCCCCCACCCTGCCAAGGATGGTAGCGGAACCATTATTATAAATCTTCCCGACAACATCTCCGTCCGTACCCGCGCTGGTACGGATATTAATATATTCGTCGCACTGCGCGAAAGCCATCGTCCCGCTCAGGCTTGTATCAACGACCTGGCTGTCCGCCGCGTCAGAGGCCTGGCTGCTTTGATCTGCCTCTGCGTCAGAAGCCTGGCTGCCCTGGTCCGCTGCCGCGTCAGAAGCCTGGCTGCCCTGATCTGCTGCTGCGTCCTCCTGTGCATCAAAACTGTCCGGGGACACTGTCGTTTCACCGGACGCCGCATTCTCCGCCTGAAGCTCCTTCATGATCTCCTTCACTGATTTCTGACTGCCGGAATTTCCAGATCCGGAATCATCCCTCCCCGGATCCATGGAACTGATTCCCGCCAGCGTTTCATTTTTTTCTGCCAGAGCAGTTGTCCCTGTCCCAGTAAAAGCAATCCCCGCCGCCATAAAACACGCCGTAAATTTTATCGCTCTTCTGTTCATTATTCATCCACCCTCCAAAACTTTATTTCCACTCCGCTGCAGGGCTTTGCCCCGCCGCTCGTAAGCGCAGAGGAACTTTTTCCCTTTGTTAAAACTTTCTTTCCAGTTATTACATATTTATTAAATTTTTTACACGCTCATCATAGCAAAATTTAAAAATTATGTCAAGAGTTTTACGGATTTTAATTTATTTGTTAAAAAAGAAAAAATCGGGCAGGAAGTGGTTTTCTCCTGCCCGTCCGCGCGGCCCGGATGCTGCGGCAGCAGCCGATTTCCCTGCCCGGGCCTGCGCACACAAATGGGGCTGTCCGCATCATGCGGCAGCCCCGTCTCCCTGAAACTAAATCCAATTATGACCAGATTCTCAGATTGATCTCAGATATTTCTGCACCGATTCCACCGCGTTCGCTCCGTCCGCCACCGCGGTCACAATCTGCTTTAACTGTTTCGTCCTGATGTCTCCCGCGGCAAAAATGCCCGGAACCTCTGTAACTCCGGTTTCATCCGCGGCGATGTATCCGTCCTTGTCAAGCTTCAGAAGCTTTTCCGCGATTCGGGTGTTGGGAACCGTCCCGACGGCGATAAACACTCCTTCAACGTCAAGCACGTACTCCTCCCCCGTGTCCGTGCTCTTCAGCTTCAGGCATTCCAGATGAGAATTTCCCACGATTCCTGATACCACGGTATTCCACAGAATCTCTACATTTTCACACTCCCTGAGCTTTTTCTGCAGGATCGGTGCCGCCCTGAAGCTGTCCCTGCGGTGGATCACGTAAACCTTCTCGCAGACCCTCGCGAGAAACAGGGCGTCTTCCATTGCCACGTCGCCTCCTCCGACCACCGCGGCCTTTCGTCCTCTGAAAAAGGCGCCGTCGCAGGTAGCGCAGTAGGAGACTCCCACTCCGCTAAGCTCCTTCTCTCCCGGCACGCCCAGCTTCCGGTAGGCCGCGCCCATGGCAAGGATCACCGCGCGGGCACGGTATTCCTCCTGATCCGTATAGATCACCTTGATTTTTCCGTCATCCTCAAGCCCTATATGCCGCGCTTCCACATTAACAAAGGAAGCTCCCATCTGCTCCGCGTGTTCATGAAACTTCATTCCCAGCTCAAAGCCGCCGATTCCCGGCAGGCCGGGATAATTATCCACCTCATATGTGTTCACCACCTGCCCGCCGCTCATGTATTCTTTTTCCATCACCAGACAGGTCAGGTTCGCTCTCTGCGCGTAGATCGCCGCTGCCAGACCCGCAGGTCCCGCTCCCAGGATGATCAGATCATAGATCATGAAAATACCTCCTTATTATTGTTTTGTGATATACGATAAAGCTTTTCCATTTTGTTCCTCTTCACACGGTTCCATATAAGTATAACCTATTTCTGCCAAAAAAGCGACTTGTGAATTGACATTTATTTCCCGTTTTGGTACTATAACCTTACTATTCACTGCCAATTTATATTCAGAACGGTTTCTGTGCGAAAAGTTTGTCTGTTTATGGAGAGGACTGAAGAGTGCTGCTGCAGGAGTGTCCCTGAGAAATCTTTTCCAGGCACCGCCGCAGCTCGGATATGGGAGCTTTAGAAATTTCATCTATTGTAAGGAAAGGAGATTGATACCCATGAAAAAGTTTGTATGTAAGGTTTGCGGTTATGTTTACGAAGGAGACGCTGCTCCGGCACAGTGCCCGATCTGCAAGGCCGGCGCTGACAAATTCGAAGAGATGGTGGAAGGCCTGACCTGGGCGTGCGAGCATGCGGTAGGAATTACCGATGGAGTGAGCGAGGAGATCATGTCCGGACTCAGAGCAAATTTCGAAGGAGAGTGCACGGAAGTCGGTATGTATCTCGCAATGGCAAGAGTTGCCCACAGAGAAGGATATCCGGAGATCGGCCTTTACTGGGAGAAGGCTGCATGGGAAGAGGCTGAGCATGCTGCGAAATTCGCTGAGATCCTCGGCGAAGTAGTTACTCCGAGCACCAAGAAGAACCTCGAGATGAGAGTTGCCGCTGAGAACGGCGCTACCGCAGGCAAGCTTGAACTGGCGAAGCTGGCCAAGGCTGCCAACCTTGACGCAATCCATGACACCGTTCATGAGATGGCACGCGACGAGGCGAGACACGGCCGCGCATTCCAGGGCCTGCTTGACAGATATTTCAAATAAAATCAGGGTGTCTGTTTAAAGGATTTTGGGAACAAAAGGGAGCGAATCAGAAATGGTCTGCTCTCTTTTTTCTTTATGCAGGCCTGCCCGCCGCGCGGTCCAGGTGCTGCGTCAGCAGCTGTTTTCCCTGCCTGGACCTGCACAGAAAGGGGCCGCTGTTTCCAGCGGCCCCTAAAATCATTATTCCCTATCCGATTTCCCGATTAGTTGGTGATCGTCAGCTCTGTATCTTTGTCAAATACATGGATCTTGTCAAGATCAAGAGCAAACTTAACCGTATCGCCTGTTCTTGTGGTTGTACGCGGATTTACACGAGCGGTGAAGTTGGAGCCTTCCACTGTGAAATACAGGAATACTTCTGCACCAAGGAGCTCATAAACTTCGATCTTCGCATCAAGTGCGGAAGCGCCTGCAGCCGCAACCTTCTCTGCATCATCACTCATATCCTCAGGACGAATACCCATGACAACGGTCTTTCCATTGTAGCCGCCGTCGATTACTTTCTTAGCCTTTGCAGCCGGAAGCTTGATGGAGGTCTTGCCAACGTTCAGATAGCAGTCGCTGCCCTTAACCTCAACCTTTGCGTCTACCATGTTCATCTGCGGAGATCCGATGAATCCTGCAACGAACAGGTTGCCCGGTGCGTTGTAAAGGTTCTGCGGTGTGTCAACCTGCTGAACAACGCCGTCCTTCATAACAACGATTCTGGTACCAAGCGTCATAGCCTCGGTCTGGTCATGTGTAACGTAGATGATCGTAGCGCCCAGTCTCTGATGCAGCTTGGAGATCTCTGTACGCATCTGTACACGGAGCTTTGCATCCAGGTTGGACAGCGGCTCGTCCATAAGGAATACCTTCGGCTCACGAACGATAGCACGACCCATAGC
>CANQEC010000127.1 GCA_947594335.1 uncultured Lachnospiraceae bacterium | reverse complement strand
ATGCCGCTCTCGCGCATCTCGGTAAATACGCGGATAGCGTTCGGGACGCCTGAGCGAAGCGTATCATATGTATCGACAAGCAGAAGGCAGGCGTTCGGATAAAGCTCGGAATATTTTTTGAAAGCAGTATATTCATCCGGAAAACTCATGATCCAGCTGTGCGCGTGCGTACCTTTGACCGGAACGTCGAAAAGCTGTCCGGCAAGTACGTTGGAGGTGCCGATGCATCCGCCGATCATGGCAGCGCGGGCTCCGTAGATACCGGCGTCCGGACCCTGCGCGCGCCGGAGTCCAAATTCCATGATGCCGTCGCCCTGGGCCGCGTACACGACGCGTGCGGCTTTGGTCGCGATCAGGCTCTGGTGATTGATGATCGTCAGGATTGCCGTTTCAACAAGCTGCGCCTGCATGATCGGCGCGATGACTTTCAGCAGGGGTTCGTGCGGGAAGACGACAGTGCCTTCCGGAATCGCGTAGATATCGCCCTCAAAGTGAAAATCCGCCAGATAAGCAAGGAAATCTTCATGGAATATATGAAGTCCGCGCAGATATTCGATATCATCCGGGGAGAATTTCAGATTTTTGATATAGTCGATAACCTGGTCAAGTCCTGCCGCGATCGCGTATCCGTTGCCGCAGGGATTTTTACGGTAAAATGCGTCGAAGATCACAATCTCGTTGGAGTTGCTCTCGAAATATCCCTGCATCATGGTCAGCTCGTACAGGTCAGTTAAAAGAGTTAAATTCATTGTACTCATAGGTGTGGCTCCTTTGTATCATTTTGCGTATGTGTTTATATGTAGAGTATGGCGGGGCAAACAGATATACACGTGCGCCGGATGATGATTCTATGATCCATAAAGCTGCAGTTTACGCCTTTTTGGTCCGGGGAGCCAGTGTGTGAAATGATGCAGAAGCAGCATTTCCGGGCGCCGGTCGTGTTGCGGACTGCAAAGGGATAAACGGTAACTTTAAGGATCCCCCGCGTTATCAGAGAGTATATCATATTTTCTGCAAAAGTAACAGAATTTATGAAAAAAAATCAAGGTTAGGAAAAGTTAACACATTGACAATCGAAAGTACAGCTGATATAGTGTAAAAAGGTAAAAATGCGAAGATGGCATTTGCGGGACAGCAGATTACAGACGTTCCGCAGATGCCTTTTTATACATAGGATGTATAAGCGAGCGGAAGGTATTTTTTGGAGGTTTTTATGGAGAAGCTGAAATTTGAAACCTGGGATGAAAATGCGGTGTGCAAAGAGCAGCAGGAGGACGTGAAATACAGATCGGATGAAAACCTGCAGGGCGCTGCGGCATTCAAAGAGCGGCAGGAGGACGTGAAATACAGATCGGATGAAAACCTGCAGAGCGCTGCGGCGTTCAAAGAACAGCAGGATGGCGGGGAAAACAGATCGGATGAAAACCTGCAGGGCATTGCGGCGTTCGAAGAACAGCAGGATGGCGGGGAAAACAGATCAGGTGAAAATCTGTCAGACGCTGCGCGTGGGGCGGGCAGAGATTCGCAGCAGACGGCGATGCACGTGTCTCGGATCAGTATTTTTGTCAATATGCTGCTTTCGGCGGGGAAGCTGCTGGCAGGAATCCTGGCTTCTTCCGGCGCGATGATCTCGGACGCGGTACATTCGGCCTCGGATGTGTTCAGTACGATCATTGTGATGGTCGGAATCCGCATGTCGAATAAGGCAGCCGACAAGGAACATCCCTACGGCCATGAGCGTATGGAATGCGTGGCGGCGATCCTGCTGTCTGTCGTGCTGGCGCTTACGGGCCTGAAGATCGGCGCGTCCGGAGTCGAAAAGATTATGGGCGGCAGGTATGAAGAACTGCAGATCCCGGGGGTTGCGGCGCTTGCGGCGGCGGTGCTCTCCATTCTGGTGAAGGAGTGGATGTACTGGTATACCAGATTTTACGCCAAGAAGATCAATTCGGCGGCGCTGATGGCGGATGCGTGGCATCACAGATCGGACGCACTGTCTTCGGTGGGCGCCTTTGTCGGTATTTTTGGTGCGAGAATGGGCTTTCCGGTGATGGATCCGCTGGCAAGCGTTGTGATCAGCGTCTTTATTTTAAAAGCGTCTTATGATATTTTCCGCGACGCGGTTGATAAGATGGTTGACAAAGCATGTGATGATAAGGTAGAAAAAGAACTCAGAGAATTTGTTCTTGGGCAGGCAGGCGTTCTGGGCATTGATCTCCTGCGCACAAGGGAATTTGGCAGCAGGATTTATGTCGATGTGGATATCATCGCGGACGGGCAGCTCACTCTGGCGCAGTCCCACAGGATCGCGGAGCGCGTACATAGCGGGATCGAGAAAAATTTTGAGCAGGTGAAGCACATTATGGTGCACGTCAATCCGCTTGAGGCGTCTGTAAAGGGAGCGCCGGGGAAAGAAATGTGAGGTGCCCGCGCGCTGCCCGGACATGGGCATGAGCCGACAGAAAAAAGAGCGAGGCAGGCCAGAGCCGGGAACCTGCTGGAGACAGAAGGCGCGGGCAGGCTGCGATAAACCCGTCGTGGAGGAGATAAATTCGTGCGGCACACAGGGAGCCTAGTACTGTCCCACGAACGAAGTGAGTGGATGACAGCACTGGCATCCGACAGGCTGAGTCAGATATAAACTTACGTTTATAGAGGAGAGGAAAAAGATGAAGCGAAACGTCAGCATAGAGGAAATTTCGGACGGGAAATTATATGCGTTAAATGATCTGGTAAAGGCGGACTGCGGCGGGTGCAAAGGCTGCAGCGTCTGCTGTCATGGAATGGGCACGTCGGTGATCCTTGATCCCCTGGACGCGGCGCGTCTGGCGGGCGGCCTTGGCCGGTCTGTGGAGGAGCTGATCAGTCTGGGACTTCTGGAACTGAACGTGGTGGACGGGATTATTCTTCCGAATCTGCGCATGGCGGGAAAGGACGAATCCTGCGTTTTTCTGAATGAGGAAGGGCGCTGTCTGGTTCATGAACACCGCCCCGGGATCTGCAGGCTGTTTCCGCTGGGGAGATATTATCATCCGAAGCCGGAGGAATCTGCGGATGGATCTTCCGGGACATTTTCCTATTTTCTTCAGGTGCATGAATGTCCCTGTCCGTCAAAAACCAAGGTGAAAGTCAGGAAGTGGATCGATACGCCGGATCCGGCAAGGTATGAAAAATATATTTCCGACTGGCATTATTTTCTGGAGGATGTGGAGAAGCTTCTGAAGGATACGAAGGAGGATGACCAGATCCGAAACATCAACCTTTATCTTCTGAAATTTTTCTATCTGAAGCCGTATGAGAGGAAACCGTTTGAGGCGGATCCGCGCAGGGAAAAAAAGCCGGGCGAAGACGGAGACTTTTACGGAGAATTTTATGACCGGCTTTTTGAGGCGCGTGAGGTACTGTCAATTTCGGACAAAATATGAAAACGGGGCTGTCGGGAAATATGTAACAAGCCTTATTGGACATATTCCGACAGCCCCGTCGTATTTTCCGGAGTTTGTGCGTTCTGCAAAAAGCGACCGGCGGCGCCGCGTCAGATCTCCCATCGCCCGGATGCTCCGCACGGCAGTACCAGCCCGCTTGAGGTCACAGGAAGGCCGATCTCCTGGGAGTCAACAGTTCCTCCGAAACGTTTCAGCTCGGTTGAGAGCATGTAGGTGAGCACCGCGGGGGCAAGTCCCGTTGTGTAGGAGTTGACGAGGAAGAACAGAGGGTCATCGGAGAGAAGCTTTGCGCAGAGCTGGATAAACGAATGGATCGAATCTTCGATCTTCCAGATCTCCCCTTTGGGGCCGCGCCCGTAGGAAGGCGGGTCCATAATGATGCCGTCGTAGTGATTTCCTCTGCGGATCTCCCGCTCGACAAATTTTACACAGTCGTCAACGAGCCAGCGGATGGGCGCCTCGGAAAGCCCGGAGGACACCGCGTTTTCTTTCGCCCAGCCGACCATGCCTTTGGAGGCGTCCAAATGCGTGACACTGGCTCCTGCGGCTGCGGCTGCGAGTGTCGCTCCTCCTGTATAGGCGAACAGGTTCAGAACCCTGACCGGCCGTCCCGCGTTTCGGATTTTGGCGGAGAACCAGTCCCAGTTGACGGCCTGCTCCGGGAAAAGCCCGGTGTGCTTGAAGCTGAACGGCTTGAGGTTGAAGGTCAGCGTGCCGCAGGAAGGACTGCGGTAAGAGATGCTCCACTGACGCGGCAGATCAAAAAATTCCCATTCGCCTCCGCCTCTGCTGCTACGGTGGTAATGCGCGTTCGGGCGGTTCCAGCCGCGGTGTTTTTTCGGCGTGTTCCAGATGACCTGCGGGTCTGGGCGCACGAGGAGATAATCGCCCCAGCGTTCCAGCTTTTCTCCCGACGAGGTATCGATCACTTCATAATCTTTCCATCTATCAGAGATCCACATATGAGAAGCCTCCTTTGCTTTTTCGATTTTGAAACGGTCACGCGGCCTGCTCAGCGGCTTTCATTTTTCCAACGGAACCAGTACGTATAAAAATCGCGGTAGCCGAGCGATTCATAGAGGGCCTTGGCGGCCGTGTTTCCTTTTACCACCTGAAGATAGGATTTCTGGCAGCCCTGTTTCCGCCCTTCCGTTAAAATGGCGCTGCAGACTGAGCGCGCGTATTTTTTCCGCCGGCTGCCGGGCTCCACATAAATGGCGTACAGCCCGAGATATCCCCGGTCGAGGATGCCGAGCCCCGAGGCGGCCATCCTCCCGTCCACTTCAATGCTGGCGACGATTGTCTGTTTGGGGATTGCCTTGTACATGGACGGAACGATCCTGCGCAGGATCGGATTTACCGTGCCGTTCAGCCGGAACAGCCCCTGGATCCATTCGTCAGTGATCGTATCGCGCAGAGAGACCGTTACGTCGTGCGGATAATCGATCCAGGAGGGCAGGCCGGAATTGCGCCCGTAAAATTCGTATTCCTCGGCAATGCTTGGATAAGGATGAAAATCCAGGCTGTCCAGATCCAGCATCATGACCTCTGTCGTGTGACGGATCATATAGCCGCGTTTCTCGAGAAGCGCGTCGAATGACGGGTCGATCAGGGGGTTGATCTTGAAGCTGGCCGGGGTGCGGAAATTGCGGTATACGGATTCGCAGTATTCGATTTTTTCGTCAACCGGAATTGAGGACGGGCCGACCTGTTCCACGCTGTTGGTGCGGTATGTGTAGTTGTGAGAAAAACGGATGAGCCATCCGTCGTAAAGCTCGATCTTATGCGAAGGCCAGGCGTTCAGCGAGAGCTCTTCGATCAGTTTGATCCGGTGCTCTTTTACCATTGATAACAACTCCTTTGCCCTGATATCCGAAGCAGGGATTTCTGTTCGGACTGATTTTTTATGCGCAGGCCCAGGCATGGAAACCAGCTGCTGAGCAGCACCTGGGCCGCGCAGACGAGTAGGAGGAAAAGCCGCCTCCTACTCGATTGGTATTTTTGAAAACTGCCGTCCGCGCAGAAAGATGTCGTCTGCGCGTCCGCAAAGGGTGGACAGCAGAGATATTTATGATAGCATGGCTGCGGACAGGACGCAAGCGCGAAATCAAACGAAGTGTTTCCTTATATATAGTATTTTTCATTCGAATGATCCGTATCCTGCGGGGAAAATTTATTTGATAAAGTGCAGATTGTACTGAAAAAAGAACAATAATCCATCGAAAAGGCCCGATATTTGGCCTTGCATTTGCCGGGGTTTTCCTGTATACTGAGGAGGCTGTGACATTGATAGCGTAGAAGCGTGAGGTTGCTGCATGTTCCTGAATCACAGGCCGTGCGGGTTTTTCCGTGGAGCGAATGTCATGTTAGAAAACTGGCGACAAGTCACTGTACAAAACAACGGGCAGAGCGGAGATGAGATGTTATCCGGTCTGCGAAAGGAATGTGGTGTCCGTGCGTGCGCATGACACACACGGAAGAGTGTACAGTCACCGCTTGTCGTACTGAACAAAAGTGCGAAAAGGAGGCGACTTTTTTTATGGCAAGTCAGGTTATGAGAATTACTTTGAAGGCGTATGACCATCAGCTGGTGGATTCATCCGCGAAGAAAATCGTCGAAACTGTAAAGAAGACCGGTTCAAAGGTGAGCGGCCCCGTTCCCCTTCCGACCAAGAAGGAAGTGGTAACGATCCTGAGAGCAGTACACAAGGACAAAGACTCCAGAGAGCAGTTCGAGCAGAGGACTCATAAGAGACTGATCGATATCATCGCGCCGACCCAGAAGACAGTGGATGCCCTGTCCAGACTGGAGATGCCCGCGGGCGTCAGCATTGATATCAAGATGAAGAAGAAATAAGATTTCATGGCACAGATAGCAATCCTAATCAGGTTGATATAGAAGCAACGAAGGGAAGCACCGCGGTCCGGGCGGGCTGTGGTCAGCTGGTTCCACTTATATCATTCTCTGTTCACTAGGATGATCGCCATGGCGATCCGCTGTAGAAAAACAGGAGGTAAAAGAATGAAGAAAGCGATTTTAGCAACAAAGGTCGGAATGACTCAGATCTTCAGAGAAGACGGAGTTCTGACTCCGGTAACTGTTCTTCAGGCAGGCCCGTGTGTGGTAACGCAGGTCAAGACTGCTGAGAATGACGGTTACAGCGCAGTGCAGGTTGGTTTTGTTGACAAGCGGGAGAAGCTTGTGGCAAAGCCTCAGAAAGGTTCCTTCGATAAGGCTGGCGTTTCCTATAAGAGATACGTCAGAGAGCTGAAGCTTGACGATGCTGAGAATTATACGGTTCAGCAGGAGATCAAAGCGGATGTGTTTGCGGCAGGTGAGAAGGTTGATGTGACCGCGGTTTCCAAGGGCAAGGGCTTCCAGGGCGCCATCAGAAGACATGGCCTCCACAGAGGACCTATGGCGCATGGTTCCAAATATCATCGTCATGCCGGTTCCAACGGTGCATGTTCCGATCCGAGCAGGGTATTTCCGGGCAAGAAGATGGCAGGACACATGGGAAACAAGCAGGTGACTGTCCAGAACCTTGAGGTAGTGAAAGTAGACGCCGAGAATAATCTTATTTTAGTAAAAGGCGCTGTACCGGGACCGAAGAAAGCGCTGGTAACGATCAAAT
>CANQEC010000126.1 GCA_947594335.1 uncultured Lachnospiraceae bacterium | reverse complement strand
AGTATGAGAAGGAATTTCCGGACATGGAAGAGGATGAAGAGAGGACCGGAGAGCTTCTGGGAGAATATGGGGAGATCATGGACCGGCTGCATGAGGAGAGCCGTCCGGAGATATATTCATACATGCTTGATTTCATCAGCAGGATAGCGGAGCATGTGCTGAGGAAGGAGAGCAGACTAAAAGAAAGGATGAGAGAGTTTATGGGAGGACAGGTAATCAGGACGAGGACAGACGAAATTATTGAACAGGGTCGTCAGGAAGAGAGGAAGAACACAGAACGAGAGAGGGAGAACGCGGAACGAGAGAGGGAGAGAGCGGAACGAGAGAGGAAGAATGCGGAACAGGCGAAGAAAAGAGCGGAGGCCGCGGAGAGGGAGGTCATGCTCCTGAGAAGAGAACTGGAGCTGTTGAAGTCAAATCAGTAAGACAACATTCACAGGATAAAGCGAGAAAAGGCTGGCATTGCAGACCTTCTTTTTGCTGAATACCTTCCAGGTAAAACTCCCGGTATCAAGAATTTCCACAAGCATACGGATTCCCCGTATCCGCCAGTTGAGTGTGTGCCTTGATATCGTACCGTTTTCAAACTGCTGAAAGAAAAAATCTTCCTGTGATCTAAGCAGATCTGAATCAACACATTCCTGTTCTGCAAGCCTCCTTTCCAATGGCCGGAAAGCGGAATGACGATAATCCTTGATCGTGTTTTCTGCCAGGTTGAGTTTTTTAAGGCAGACCACCGCCATGTCAATGAGTTCTGATAGTTGTATAAACATATGTACCTCCAATGATAAAACTAATAACAGTTCCATCATCATGATACATAATTATCCCGACTTTTTGACGCAGATTCCCTATAAATGTGACTTTAGACTGGATGTTTCGGAATAATGAAAAAGTCGGGATAAGTGGTGTGAGAGGGCGGAGAAAATCCGCCCTACTCGATCTGTGCAAAAGACTGCCGGGCTGCTTCTGCATGGAGACTGACAGAACAAAAGCCCACGGATCGCTCCGTGCCTCTGGCACTCCCGCGATCCTACCCCTATTCGCAAATCGCATCGCTCATATGCATTCGCGCTGCTGTTTTGCTCATATGGGTTAGCGTCTCTCATGCAGAGTCAGTCTGACAAGCGAGCTTGCCTCCTGACTCTGCATGGAGACTGGGCTTTTTTATATATTTCTGTTGCAATTTCTCAAATATGTGTTATAGTACATATATAACAAATACCACCCGAAAGATTTACAACGGATTCGCGGGGGACCGGAAACAGTCCGGATAACTGCGGCGGATACTTTGGCCGGGCGGCAAAGTGAGGAGGAGAGATTATGAATATCAGCAAATTTACACAGAAATCCATGCAGGCTGTGAATGATCTGGATAAAATTGCGTATCAGTTTGGAAATCAGGAGGTCGAGCAGGAGCATCTTCTGTATGCGCTGCTGCATCAGGAGGACAGCCTGATTGAAAAACTGATCGAGAAGATGGAGATACAGAAGGAATATTTTGATAACCGGGTAGAGCAGATGCTCAATGCCCGCGTGAAGGTGGCCGGAGCGCAGCCGTATGTCGGCCAGTATCTGAACCAGGCGCTTGTCAGCGCCGAGGACGTGGCGAAGCAGATGGGCGACGAGTACGTTTCGGTGGAGCATTTGTTCCTGTCGCTGCTGAATCATCAGAGTCCGACGATGAAGACGCTGTGGAGGGAGTTCGGGATCACGAAGGAGCGGTTTCTGCAGGCGCTCTCGACCGTGCGCGGGAACCAGCGCGTGACTTCGGACAACCCGGAGGCGACGTACGACACGCTGAACAAATACGGGCAGGATCTCGTTGAGAGGGCGCGGAATCAGAAGCTTGACCCGGTCATCGGGCGGGACGCGGAAATCCGGAATGTGATCCGAATCCTGTCAAGAAAGACGAAGAACAATCCGGTGCTGATCGGCGAGCCGGGCGTCGGCAAGACGGCAGCCGTGGAGGGACTTGCGCAGAGGATCGTGCGCGGGGATGTGCCGGAGGGACTTAAAGATAAAAAGATTTTTGCGCTGGATATGGGTGCGCTTGTGGCGGGCGCGAAGTACCGGGGCGAGTTTGAGGAGCGTCTGAAGGCGGTTCTCGAGGAAGTGAGGAAGAGCGAGGGCGAGATCATCCTGTTCATCGACGAGCTCCACCTGATCGTCGGTGCCGGAAAGACTGAGGGCGCGATGGATGCAGGAAACATGCTGAAGCCTATGCTGGCGCGCGGCGAGCTTCACTGCATCGGAGCGACGACGCTCGATGAATACAGAAAATATATTGAAAAGGACGCGGCGCTTGAGCGCAGGTTCCAGCCGGTGCTTGTGGATGAGCCCACAGTCGAGGATACGATCTCGATCCTGCGTGGCCTGAAGGAACGTTATGAGGTGTTCCACGGCGTCAAGATCACGGACAGCGCTCTTGTGGCTGCGGCGACTCTGTCCCACCGCTATATCTCGGACCGTTTCCTTCCGGACAAAGCGATCGACCTCGTCGATGAGGCATGCGCGCTGATCAAGACGGAACTGGATTCCCTGCCGAGCGAGCTGGATGAGCTGCAGCGCCGCATTATGCAGATGGAGATTGAGGAGGCCGCGCTGAAGAAGGAGACGGACAAGCCAAGCCATGAGCGTCTGGAGGTGCTTCAGAAAGAGCTCGCGGAGCTGCGCGATGAGTTTAACTCGCAGAAGGCGCAGTGGGATAATGAGAAGAAGGCTGTCGAGAATCTTTCCTCTCTGCGCGAGCAGATTGAGGCGATGAATAAGCAGATCGAGCTTGCACAGCGCAACTATGATCTGAACAAGGCTGCGGAGCTTCAGTACGGTGAGCTGCCGAAGCTTCAGCAGCAGCTGGCGATCGAGGAAGAACGGGTAAACAGCCGGGAAATGTCTCTTGTGCATGAGAGCGTGACCGAGGAGGAGATCTCGCGGATCATCTCCCGCTGGACAGGCATCCCGGTCGCGAAGCTGACGCAGGGCGAGCGCGCGAAGATCCTGGCGCTTGACGAGGAGCTGCACAAACGGGTAATCGGGCAGGACGACGGCGTCTCCCGCGTGACGGAGGCAATCCTGCGCTCAAAGGCCGGCATCAAGGATCCGTCCAAGCCGATCGGCTCGTTCCTGTTCCTTGGACCGACGGGCGTCGGAAAGACGGAGCTGGCGAAAGCGCTTGCGGAAAATCTGTTTGACGATGAGCAGAACATGGTCCGGATTGATATGAGCGAATATATGGAGAAGCACTCCGTGTCGAGACTGATCGGAGCGCCTCCAGGATACGTTGGATACGAGGAGGGCGGCCAGCTCACGGAGGCTGTCCGCAGGAAACCGTACTCGGTCGTTCTGTTCGACGAGGTTGAGAAAGCCCATCCGGATGTGTTCAACGTACTGCTGCAGGTGCTCGACGACGGCCGCATCACGGATTCCCAGGGCAGGACGGTCGATTTCAAGAATACGATCCTGATCATGACCTCGAACATCGGCTCCGCGTATCTGCTGGACGGAATTGAGCCGGACGGCAGCATCCGCGAAGAGAGCCGAAATCTGGTCATGGAGCAGCTGCGCGCAAGCTTCCGGCCGGAATTTTTGAACCGTCTCGACGAGATCATCATGTTCCGTCCGCTGACGAAGGACAATATCGGAGGCATCGTGGATCTGATGATGAAGGATCTGAACAGGCGTCTGGCTTCCCAGGAGATCTCTCTGGAACTCTCCCCGGCGGCAAAGGACTTCATCATAGACGGCGGATATGATCCGGTTTACGGGGCGAGGCCGCTGAAGAGATTCCTGCAGAAAAATGTGGAGACGATCGCGGCAAGGCTGATCCTGTCCGGAGAGGTGTCGATGGAGGATACGATCCTGATCGATCTCGAAGGCGGGGCGCTGACGGCGCGCGTGAAAAGATAAAAGGAAAATCAGATGGATATATCAGAAAAAAGATGGTATGATATAAAAATAACTGGCAGAGATAAGTGAAAAATATTGTGAAATTACATACCCTGGTGCCTGTAGTGGGGTTGTTGATTTATGAAAGGATGGTAGTTATGGAATTGGCACAGGCCGTGAAATCTTATGAATCAAGGTATACTATAGATAATGCAATGGATATTTTGCTGGAGAAACTGGATGACTCAATTGACGATGTGGAAAATAACAGAGTACAAACGATAGATGATGCCTGGGAAGAAATTGATGTCATTTGAGGAGTATAAATGGGGAATAAAAAGTATAAGGTACTGATTACTGACAGCGCAAAAATGGATATAAAGGAGAAAAAGAAATATATTCTCGAACATTTTAAGTATAGAGAATATGCGAATGCTTTTTCACAGAATATAAAACGAGCGGCAAAACAACTTGATACGTTTCCGACAGGATATAATACAGCAGGTTTCCAATATCGGGGATACGATATTTATATAAAACCGCAGGACAGCCAACTGCTGTTTTATACGGTTAATGAAGAAACAGCAACAGTCACGATTTTGCGGGTTCTTCAGGATGGAATGGACTGGCAGTATATCATCAGACAATGGATTGAACAACATAGAAGGAGGGATTCCACATGAATTTACCACAGGATCCGGTCATGCTGCTCAGCTATGTGAATACGCAGCTGCGTGACAACTACAGTTCGCTGGATGATCTGTGCGCGTCGTTTGCGGCGGATAAAGAGGAAATCACCGCAAAGCTGCGGGGGATCAATTATGAATATGATGAAGAGAAAAATGCGTTTGTATGATCATGAAAGGAGGTTTTCATGAGTACGTTAGATGCGACTGTATCTATGTTGGAAGCAATGCCGGAAGAAGCGAGGATAAAAGTATTCGAATTTACACAGAAACTTTTTACTTCCAGGAAATCGGCAAATCCGTTTGTTTCAGTCAGCGAAAAAAAAGTGACTTCGGATCTTGCTGAATCTCGCCGACAGATAGCAGAAGGAAGAGGTCTTAATATGAAAGACGCTTTAAATGAGCTGGGGAGAAATCATGGATTCTTATAATGTGATTATTTCACCTAAAGCACTACTTCAGTTAAATAGTTATATTGACTATATCCAATATACTTTGCTGAACGAACAGGCTGCGTATAATGTGTGGCGGGATGCATTGGAGACAAGGGATCGTTTATCAGAAATTGCTGGAAACTTGAAATATTGCAACCATCCTCAGCTAAAAGAAAATAAATATCGGGTAATTCATTTTGGACATCATCGGTATATTATGATTTACCGAATAGAGGGACAGAATGTATATGTGGATGCAATATATCATCAACTTCAGGATTATGAAAATATTTTTGCAGATGAAATCAGACTATGAATGAACCGGGCAGGAGGTTTTCCTCCTGCCCGGTTACTTATCTTTTATGCGCAGGCCCAGGCATGGAAAATTGCTGCTACGCAGCATCTGGGCCGCGCGGCGAGCAGGAGGAACAGCCGCCTCCTACTCAATTGGGATTGGTGATCACAGATCCCGCACCTTCTGGTCATAAATGCGCTTCATCAGAATCACGGAGAGCGTGATGGATGCGAGCTCCGCGATCGGGAAGGACCACCACACGGCGTCAAGTCCGAACAGCTTTGCGAGAATATAGGCGGCCGGCAGCAGAACGGCGAGCTGTCGTCCTATCGAGACGATCAGGCTGTAGACGCCGTTTCCGAGCGCCTGAAAGACGGATCCGAAGACGATGCAGAAAGCCGCGAACAGATAACTCCAGCTGATTGTGCGCAGCGCCTTTGATCCGATGTCGATCATGTTGTCGGAAGCGTTGAAGAAGCGCAGCAGCGTACCCGGAATGAACTGGAAAGCCGCGAGCCCGACCATCATCAGGATAAAGGCGAAAATACAGCTCAGGCGGATTGTCTGTGTGATGCGTTCCCGTTTCCTCGCGCCGTAGTTGAAGGCGATGATCGGAACCATGCCGTTATTCAGGCCGAAGATCGGCATGAAGAAAAAGCTCTGAAGCTTGAAATATACGCCGAATACGGCGGCGGCCGTGGATGAGAACATCAGCAGAATATTGTTCATTCCGAAGGTCATCACGGAGCCGATGGACATCATCAGTATGGAAGGAACGCCGACTGCGTAGATGGTCTTCACAGTTCTTTTGTCGAGGCGCATGCGCTTTAAGGAGAGCTGGATATCCGGATTGTATTTGAAATTGAAGATAATGCCGAGTATCATGGCGACAATCTGTCCGAAGACAGTGGCAAGCGCGGCGCCGGCAACACCCATTTTCGGGAAGCCGAAATAGCCGAAGATCAGGATCGGGTCAAAAATAATATTCAGAATGGCGCCCGTTCCCTGGGTGATCATGTTGAAGATCGTACGTCCGGTGGACTGCAGCAAACGTTCGAGCATTACCTGCATGAACACGCCGAACGACAAAGTACAGACGATGCGCAGATATTGTGTGCCGTATTCAAGGATCTGTGGGTCGGCTGTCTGCGATGAGAAGAACAGGCGGGCGCCGAAAATCCCGAACAGGCAGAATATCAAAAAGCTGAGGAGCGTGAGGATAATGCTGTTGTTTGCGGCCTTGTTTGCCTGCTCGTAGTTCTTTTCCCCAAGACTGCGGGAGAGCAGGGCGTTGACGCCGACCGCCGTACCGGAAGCGACCGCGATCATCAGATTCTGCACGGGGAAGGCCAGAGATACGGCTGTAAGAGCATTCTCATTGATTCGTGAAACGAAGATACTGTCCACAACGTTGTACAGCGCCTGAACGAGCATGGAGATCATCATCGGCAGAGACATCGTGAACAGAAGCCTTGGAACCGGCATGACGCCCATTTTGTTTTCCTGAACCGGTGCGGAGCCGGAATTGCCGCTTTCATCTGAAAGAGGCTTTGTCTGTATTGAGTCGGATTGCTTTTTCATAAGTCTGAAACCTCATTTCTGTTTAAAATTGTAATTATGTAAAGCATTAGCCATTATAAAGTTAATAAAATATATTGTCAATCGAAAAATATGCGCGGCTCCGGTCACCCCCCGCGCGGTTTGAACCGCCGCGGCGGCGCCGGTCTGTTTTTTAGAAAACATTTATATTTCCGGTATTGATTTATAAGAATTGTATACTTATAATAA
>CANQEC010000125.1 GCA_947594335.1 uncultured Lachnospiraceae bacterium | reverse complement strand
GCAGGGAACTTTGATGGCTGTAATCTGTTCTGCTGTCATCACCGCGCTGATCCTGATCTTCGGAAAATATCTGATGGCGATCTTTACCGAGACCGACGAACTGGTCGATCTCAGCATGAACATGATGCGGATTCTCGCGGTCGGCTACATAGCGATGGCGGTCACGCAGAGTCTTTCCGGCGTCATGCGCGGAGCAGGAGATACGATAACTCCGATGTGGATCTCTCTCGCGACGACCGTGCTGATCCGCGTGCCGCTCGCGTATGGGATCTCCTGGCTTACACGCACCCCGGAGCTTCCGAACGGCCGGAGAGAATGTATCTTTATTTCCCTGCTGGCATCGTGGATACTGGGCGCGCTCATCACTGTATTTTTCTACCGCAGAGGGAAGTGGAAAGAGAAGGCAATCTAAACTTCTGACTGGAGGTTGTTATGAGAAAAACCGTACTGTATGTTGTGATATCTTTCTGTCTGTTTCTCGTGGGCGGACGTCTGTCCTTCGCCGCGGAGTCTGAGCAGGTCAGCAGACAGAATGCGATTCCGTTTGAGGAAAATCAGTGGTATGCCATCGCCCATCTGGGGTATCAGCAGATGGACGATCTGGATTACTATGTAGAGCAGTATCTGGACAGTGACAAGCTGCCCATCCACTATATCTCCAACGGTGATTTTTATCTGGTGATTCCCAGATATTCCGGTATGCAGCTTTCTTTGTCGGTGAATGATATGGAAACACAGGAGAGCCATCTTCGCTATGAGGACCCGGACTGCAGACCGTTTATTATGCAGTGCAATGTCAGCGATATTTTTCCGGATGTCACCGTTTGTCTGTCCTATAAGGGAGAAACCATAGAATTTTCCCCGTTCCTTTCGCTGGAAAACGGCGCTCTGGATGCGGGGGAGTACGGGCTGGATATCACAAAAGAAGGAACGGAAATATCGATTTACGAGTAGTTTTGAGAGGGTATCTGAAATGAGTACAGTGGAATATCTGGACGAGCTGGCGCGCAGAGCCAGAAGAGAAGAAGATGTTAAAAAGAAACTGCTTGCGGCACGAAAAGCGGAGGATCCTCTGGACGCTTTCTGCAAAGCAAGCCGGGAACTGGGGTATGAGATCTATCCGATGGATCTGATCAACGCGGGGGAAGAGTTTTATGCCTCAATGCGGCGCAGCACAAACGGCGGCGGAGAAAACTCGCCGATGCTGGAAGGAGAGGACGATTTTTATGAATTGTTCTTTGCGGGGCTGGAGTAAATGACGATGGATATTTTAGAATGGACCAGGTCAGAGCTTCGTGCCTGCGCTGAGGATCAGTACAAAAATTTTCATCAGTCCCTTGTCCCGGGACTTACGTCGATACTCGGCGTCCGGGTACCGAAATGCAGGGAGATTGCCAGGAAAATCGCAAAGGATGACTGGAAAGCTTTTCTTGCGGGAGCGGACGATGGCTGCTATGAGGAACTGATGCTGCGCGGACTGGTGACCGGTTACGCGAAGATGGATCTGGAAATGCGCGCGAAGTACATGGCGGATTTTGTGCCGCGGATCGATAACTGGGCGATCTGCGACTGCTGCTGCAGCACGTTTAAGTTCATGCGGCGGGATCCGAAATACTGGCTGAGTTTTATCCTGCCCTATTTGGATAGCGGGCGGGAGTTTGAAGTCCGCTTTGCAGTCGTGAGCATGATGGATCATTTTCTGGAAGAACCATACCGGGAACTGCAGTTTGAAGCGTATGAGAGAATTTTTAAGCCGGATTATCTGTGGAAAAAGATTGGCGGCACGGATGGACCAAAAACAGATGGCGATTCCCGTATGAGTTCTGGGTTGAAAAATTCCGGATCAGCGGATTCTGTCTCTGACGCCGCGCAGAAAAATGAAGCCCCGTTCTATGTCCGAATGGCGGCAGCCTGGGCGCTCTCGTCATGGTATGTGCGTTTCCCGCAGGAGACGGAGGCTTTTCTCGAAAGAGGAACGCTGGACGTTTTCACGCACAACAAGACGATACAGAAGATCCGGGAATCGTATCGTGTACCGGCAATCGATAAAGAACGATTGAAACAGCTGAAACGATGAGGGTAAAATGCCTTTTGACCCCGGCATCATGATATGAAATCAGGCGGACGGTGAATTTATGAAGATCACAGTGATATCGGTCGGAAAGCTCAAGGAAAAATATCTGCGGGACGGAATTGCAGAGTACGTAAAACGTCTGGGACGGTACTGCAAAGTCGAGCTGATCGAGGTGGCGGACGAGAAAACACCGGATGGCGCATCCGAGACTCTGGAACAGCAGATTAAAGACGTGGAAGGCGAGCGGATACTCGCCCGCATACGAAGCGGCGATTATGTGACTGCGCTTGCGATCGAGGGGGAGATGGTGGATTCCCCGCAGCTTGCCGCCAGGATTGAAAAACTGGGGATTCAGGGAGAGAGCAGCCTTGTTTTTGTGATCGGCGGCTCACTCGGACTTTCTGAAAAGGTGCTGCGGCGCGCCGACTGGAAACTGAGCTTTTCCAAAATGACATTCCCGCACCAGCTGATGCGGATGATCCTTCTGGAACAAATCTACAGAAGTTTCCGGATCATACATCATGAGCCTTATCATAAATAGAGGGCGGCGTTTTCATCGCTGCAGGGTGAAACCGGAACGAAAAAACCTATTCTGTTTCCATAAATTCCTGAATCATTTTCAAAATAAAATCGTATTGAGGATACGATGCATTGAAAGTTTGGAATTATTTATAATATTCTTGTGAAAGTTCGGCCTTTACGCGAAGGCAGACACTGCATTTACCATCCGCAGTCCTTTTGAACAGATGCAGCCAGAGTTTTTTGCAAAAATACCGAAAATAAGAAAATCTGTTTAAGAAAGGAGTTTTTTGAGTATGAGCGTCGGCAAATTTATGGAACAGGCAGCAAACAGAGACTACAGTAAAAACTGGCAGAATCCGGGGACTTTTCCCTGGGTATTTCAGCAGCCTAAGGATCCCATCACGGGCAGACCTCACAGTGTCCGCGAAAATTATATCCGCTGTGTAAAAGGGGAAAAGCCTTACTGGATGCCTGCATATTTTTTTGAATCCAACATTATATGGCCTGATGCCATTGAGGAACACCCGGTACCGGAGGTAGACGGTTACGACTGGTGGGGCGTATACTGGACCATGGTGGAAACTGTGGGCGGCATGATCACCAAGCCCGGCACCCGTGTGATCTCCGATTTTGCCAACTGGAAGGAAGAGGTGGAATGGCCGGACCTTTCCCTGGTGGACTTCCGGTCCGACGGCGAAAAAATACAGAAAATGCTGGATCCTGACCGAGTGCATATCTATGAGTGTGTGGAAGGTATTTTCGAGCGGCTTCACGAGATGATGCCTTTTGACGAGACGCTGCTGGCCTTCTATGAAGAGCCGGAGCTTCTTGAAGAGTTTTTCCAGAAGATGGCAGATTACAAGATTGAGTCCTGCGCCAGGATTTTTGAGTTTTACGGACGTGTGGACGGCGTCCTCTATCACGACGACTGGGGAACACAGAGAGCCGGATTCTTCTCCAATAAAATGTTCCGCGAGCAGCTGATGCCCTCCACCACCCGTCTCCTGAAATTTATAAAAGACCAGGGTAAGTTTATCGAACTGCATTCCTGCGGCAAAAACGTTCAGTATGTACCTGAGATGATTGAAATGGGCATTGATATGTGGACGCCTCAGATCGGCATCAATGAACCTGATTATCTGTATGAAACTTACGGCGATCAGATGACTTTCTGTTTTAACCTGGATATCGCTCCCACTGATGCAGAAACTGAAATCCGCAAAAAAGTGAGAGATTTTGTGGATCATTTTGGAGCAAAAGGCCGCTGCATGCCGCGGATCATGACCGACATGAGCAATCCTGCTCAGGCGGAAATCGCCAGAGACGAGCTGTATCATTATTCACTGGAGTATTATAATAAGCTGTACAACCGCGGGTGACTCCGCACAGAACAGGAGGTATTATGAATCTAAGAGAAAACGCCATGGCGATTCTGAACCGCCGGCAGCCTGACTATTATTTTGACCTGATGAACGCAATCACTCTGGTGCCTGATCCGGTACTGACCGGCGACCGTCCCCCTCAGGACGGACTGGAGCATCCGGATTCCTGGGGAACCATTTACATCTGGAAACCAGGCGCTCCCGGCGCGCATCCGCATGTGAACGCTTCCAACGCGGTGATTAAGGACATCGAAAAATGGGAGGAGCAGCTGAAGGTTCCTTCTCTGGAGGGACTGGACTTTACGGCTGCAAAGCAGGTGGCGGAAGCTACGGACAGAAACGAGAAATTCGTAGGCTTTATGTGCAGCGGCGGACTGTTCGAGCGCTCGCATCACTTGATGGGCATGGAGACGGCGCTGATCAATTATCTGGAATATCCTGACGAGATGGCCGCACTGCTGCGGGTGATCGCTGAGTACAAAAAGAAATACATTCGGATGATGGCCAATGAGGTTCACCCCGATATTATCTTTTATCATGATGACTGGGGCTCCAAGCAGAACCTCTTCCTGCCGCCAAGAGTATGGCGGTCTATCATCAAGCCCCTGCAGAAGGAGATTGCCGATGTGATTCATGAGTGCGGCATGATCTACATGCATCACGCGGACTGTATCTGTCAGCCGATAGTGACGGACATGGTGGAGATCGGAGTGGATATCTGGCAGGGCGTCATCGCCCAGAATGATATCGTAGAGATTCAGAGGGTGACGGAGGGCAAGCTGGCCATGGTCGGCGGCATCGACGGTCCCAAGCTGGATATCGAAAATATCACGGAAGAGCAGATCCGCGCCGAGGTGCGCCGCGCTATTGATACATACTGCCCGGCGGGACGTTTCTTCCCGGGTATCCCCAACGGTGTGTGCTTCCGCGAATGGAATAATTCCATCGTCATGGATGAACTGAAGAAATATGGCCGCATTTACGCACAGGAGCATCCGGTGGCGTAGCGCATGGATAATCCGTGTTCATTCGCAGCGCCGCCAGGCCGCGCAAAAGTACAAAAATCCGCGGCAGCGAGACCTGAAAATTCACGAAAATCTGCTGCTCCTTGGCAATGCAGATTTTCAACCCGCAGACCAGTATAGAAAAAGTATTGAGGTATATGATAAAAATGAAACTGCACAGAAAGAAAATGACAGCGCCGATCATAATTTCCGCTATTGTGGTATTTTATTACCTTGCTTACTTCTGCCTTTTGATTACGCTGATTGATGGTATATGGAAGTATGTGTTAGGTATTATCCCCGTTGTGCTGGCGGCAGTCATGATCAAAGTCTGCATGGAACGAATTGATGAAATAAAGAAAGGTGAAGAAGATGATCTTAGTAAATACTGACTACATCAGCGGGAAAACACTTGAGACGCTGACGCTTGTCAAAGGGAGTACAATCCAGTCCAAGAACATTGGGAAAGACATTTCCCAGAGCTTCAAGACACTGGTAGGCGGCGAATTAAAAGCATACAATGAGATGATGAATGACGCAAGAGCGCTCGCGACCAAGAGAATGGTCGCGGAAGCAGAGGCTCTGGGAGCGGATGCGATCGTAAATATCCGCTATTCATCCTCCTCCGTCATGCAGGGCGCTGCGGAAGTTATTGTATACGGTACTGCTGTTAAATTTATCGAGGAATAAAGCAGCATTTTGTGATGCGGGAAGCGCTGCGAAATGGGTGAGCAGTCATCTATGGAGCGGCGCTCCATTTTTTTACACAGGCCCGCATATGGAGATCAGCTGCTGATGCAGCATGTGGGCTGTACGGACGAGTAGGAGGAAAAGAGCCTCGATCCTGGCATCATGTCATTGCGGAAAGGCGTTCTTTTTTGTTTTTTACTATTTTACAGGAACAGATCATCCGAATTCGGTTCATCTGTGTCCAGGCCATACTCTTTCAGAAGGGCTTCCTGAAAGGTATTATCCTTCAAAGAGCGTTTCAGGTCGTCCATACGGCCATCCTCCAGAAGCCGACTAATTAAATCATTTATTTTCCTGCGTTCTTTTTTGCGTCCCTCAGAGAGTCCCTCTGCACGCCCTTCCTCTCTGAGCGTTTTGTTGTGCAGTTTTTCATTGTAGACAGTCAGGATCATATCCGTCACCTCCCCACGGTTTTTGCGCAGCACGTCTGCGAGTATGTCATGTTCGATACAGTAGTCGATCGCCAGGGCGACCGCCTGCGGAGTGTCAAAGCCTGCTTTCTGGTACTCTCTTATCTGCTGGATGAAGGCGGAATAGTCGGCCAGCGTCCTGCACTTTTTCATGATCTCCCTGTTGTATCCCTCATTGATGTTCAGCACCACGGCGCGGCATTCCAGCGCGGCGTCTTCACGCTTTCCTTTCTCAAACAGGTCGGACAGCAGTAATTCGGTGCGTTCCGGGCAGTTCCCCGTACCGTTGTAGAAGACGACATAAAGCGGCAGAGGAAGGGATACTTTGGTGGAAGAATAGATGTTCAGGTTGTTTTGATCCACATAGCCCTGCAGCATTTGGGAAAAATAGAACAGCCCGCGCAGAGGCATGTTCGGACAGATGCTGCTCTGGTGCTCGTAGAGACTGAGCCTGCCGTCGATCAGGAAGCTGACATCGTTCTTCATCCCGAGATAGATCACATCTTCCAGGGTCATGATGGTCAGCGCATTGGGATCCATGTAATTTGTGCCGTTGACCGCATTGTAAAGGGACAGAAGTTCGCTTTTCTCCCGGAAGAGAAAGCGGAAAAGATGGTCCTTGAATTTGCGGTTCAGACGAGCGCGCCGCCATGGAAACAGGTGGTTCAGAATAGTTGTGAAGTTATTTGCAGTCATTAAAATATCAGTCCTCCTTATTATAACATAGAAATGTGAGAAGTTACAAGAGAAAATTGATGGAATCTGTTTGAAAATGAAATCAGATAATAAAAGATTTGCTGATAAAATAGATGATAATCAATATATGATTTTATTTGCAAATTATATCACATGAAAAAAGTTTTGTCCAGATGTAGTTTTTAAATAGAAAAGAAAATTCTGATTCTAATATTTACTTTGGATGTGCTTCTTTAATGTCTTGATAGAAATAACTTGAAGTTTGAATACATTTGTATTACAA
>CANQEC010000124.1 GCA_947594335.1 uncultured Lachnospiraceae bacterium | reverse complement strand
TTTCGGAGTCCGTATTATTTCAATCTTCCTGAGCGAAAGATAACAGATGACCGCCGACACCGCCTGACCAATCAGCGTAGCGGCGGCAGCGCCCGCAACACCCCAATGGAAAACAATCACAAATAGAAGATCCAGGACTATATTGCATAAAGACGCGGCGATCATAGCCTTCAAAGGCGTCCGGCTGTCACCAAGCGAACGCAGGACGGACGCCAGGAAATTATAAGCCATTACGATGGGAACACCGGCAAAAATCACACTCAGATAAGTGACCGTAATCGGAAATATTTCAGCGGGAGTATGTAAAAGATGCAGGATCGGTCTTAAAGCGGCAAGCGCAAAGCAGAGTACCCCCGCCGCACACAAAATGGAAAGCCTCAGTGAGGTAACATAAGTCTTTTTCATACGTCCTGTATCATTTGCGCCAAAATCCTGCGCAAGACGGATGGAAAACCCCTGCGCAAATCCCTGTACCATACTTAAGACAAGCCAGTTAAGCCATTCCCCGTTTCCGACAGCCGCCAGCGCATTGAGTCCAAGCACTTTGCCAACGACCATAGAATCCACCATCGTATACAGCTGCTGAAAAACATTCCCAACCATCAGGGGCAGCGCAAAAGAAAAGAGAATCTGCAATGGAGATCCTGATGTCATATTTTTTACTGAGCTCATGAAATTCCCCCTATTTTTGGGCATAAAAACTGCGCCATCCTTTTAATCACTCGCGTGCTTCATATCAGGGTCTCCTCAAATCCCCTCTCCTGCAGAATTAATTACCAGCGTTTCATGTTCTTCTCAAATTTATTTATGTACCCTTGTTTTAATTCCTCAGCGGTAATTCCATAGCACAGCATTACATCATTGTAATACATGAGGACATCTGCCATTTCTTCTATCAGATCTTTTCGCAGCTCTTCATCCGCTGAGGCTTTCACGCCGCCGTGCTTTTTGACAATATCAATGACTTCCCCCACTTCTCCTATCATCCACAAAAGCTTATTTTTCCCTGTTTCCGGACCAATAGGCTCCCATTTATGCTTATACCTCTCTTGTAAAGCAGCCTGCATTTCCTGCATTTCGTTTATGCTGAAATCAGCCATATTTCGTCTCCTTTTTCAAACCCCGGTTTTTCTTTGAGTATATCAAAAACATCCTCTGCTTTCAACCTCATAAATGCAGCCCCCAGCAACGCTATACCTTCCAATCATCTTCGTGTGAACTCCATGTCGCTGATCGTGCTGTAGGCGATTTTACCGCCCTCGCTTCTCAGACACATATTCAGGATAAAGCTTCCAATCATGAGTGATTCTTTCTGTATCTTCTATGTATTCTTTTTATGCTCTTTCCTGTTTTTCTTTCCAGCTTTTCAGCACTTTCCCAAGGAGACTGTTGAGTTCCTTTTTCTCTTCCTCCGAAAGTGCGGCAAACATCTTATCCGGATCTCCTTCCCCTGCCGCATGATGCAGATAGTGTCCACAGCTGCGAAGCAGCATATAAGTGACTCCTGCTGCCGTCATCTGTGATTCGTCCCGCGGATGCTCCTTTCCTCCTCTTCCCCCGTGTTTCCTGTGTTCATGTGTATCAGCCCCATCCTTATCATCTGCAAGTCCGAAATGCTTCCTGCCTTTTGAACAGTGAAGGTTAATCTTGCCGGACAGTGATGATCACAGCACGGACATACTTCTTTGCCGTCCTTCTTTATCGTCTTTGTATCCTTTGTTTCCATTTTTATCTCTGTATGTTCCGTTTTTTCTTTAAATTTAATGGGATTTTGCCCTCACGCTTTCAGCTGGTTCATCCATCCGCGGCGTCTGAAAACGACGAGGGAGACGGCAAAGCGTATACACTCCTCCAGCGACAGGGTGAAGTAAACCAGGTGGATGGGCCAGCGGAGCACGAAAGCTGAAAAAAGGCCCAGAGGAACGCCGAAAAGCCAGGTTCCCATCAGGTCGATGGCCATGACGTAGGTCGTCTTTCCGCCGCTGCGCAATATTCCGCTTCCGATGATCATGTTCAGCACCTTGAAAGGCATGACCGCGGCGTAGGCAGTGAGGATCTGAATCGTCAGTTCCCGGATGCCGGCCTCCACCCTGAAAATGCGCACATACCAGGGGCTTATAAAGAAAATCACCACAGACAGCAGTAAGGAGCCCATCAGGCCGTAGAGAAGGAGCTTTTTTGCCTCCTGGCAGGCTGTCTCCCTGTCCCCATCTCCAAGACGTTTGCCGATGAGGATCGCCGCGGCCTGGCTTAAGCCGCACAGCGCCCCAAGTGCCAGAGACTGCACAGGGTTCGTCAGCGTCATGGCGGCGCTGGCATCGATGCCCAGATGTCCGTAAATTCCCGCGTATACATTTTCACCCAGAACCCACATAAATTCACTGACCAGAAGCGGCAGCAGCATGGAAAGATACTGGCCCCAGGCAAAGGGACCCGCTGCGGCGGTCTCTGCCCGCTCGCAATATCTGGTATACATTCCAAGAATAAGCATGAAGCAGACGAGCTGCGAGAGCAGCGTGGCCAGCGCCGCTCCCGTGACGCCGAGGGCCGGCGCGCCCAGCCGTCCGAAGATCAGGATCCAGTTGAGTCCAGTGTTGACAGCCGCCGACGCAATCCCGGCGTAAAGCGGAAGAGACGCCTTCTCCATACACCGCAGACAGGTAGACAGGATGGTAATTCCCGCCGCAGGGAGGAAGGTTCCGGAGACGATCGACAGATACCGCCCCGCTGTTTTAGCGACCACAAGGTCATCGATATAAAGGCCCATGATCCGCTCCGGAACGGCGACGCCAGCCAACATGAACAGCACGGCAAGGATGAAGCATACCCGCAGGTTGAGAGCCATACTCCGCCGCGTCTCGGCGACATTCTTCTGGCCCATGTACTGGGAAATCATAATCCCCGCCACAGCGCCCACCGCGGATACAACTACGTTGAATATCCCCGTAAATTTCCCGGCCAGTCCGACTGCGGCCACCTCCACGCCCCCAAGCTGGCCGATCATCACCTGATCCACCACACCAAAGGACGCCTGGAGCATGGACTGCAACGCCACCGGCACAGCCAGGACAATGACATTTCGTAAAAAAATCTGGTTCTTTTCGCGTATGATTTTTCGTTCCATTTCAGCCCCCGTGTTTACAAAAAATTTTCTGTCAGTTCAAGTATAAACTGACAGGAGGGGCCTTTTCAAAACTTAAATCCGTAAGCTGTGACAAAAATGAAACGCTATTTTTGTTGAAAATAACTAAAAACACCGCAGACAAACAGCTCAGCGGTTCCTTGTGCTGTTCCGAATCACGAGGGACGTGGCCAGGGTAATGACCGGTTCCACTACCTCACCGGCCCGCATTTTTGCGATTGCGTCCAGTGCTGTCTTCGCACGTTCCCCAGTGTCCTGACGAACAGAGGTCAGAGACGGATAAACCATATCGCAAAGAGGTGTGTCGTCAAATCCGGCGACGGAGATCTCGCCCGGTATATCGACACCGCTGCTTTGTAAAAAATGGATGAGGTCAACGGCGTAATAGTCCGATACGACAAAAACAGCAGTGAAGCTCCTGATCTGCGGCAGTTTCTCCCGGTAAAAAGCCATCCGCTCCTCTTTGATCAGAGGGATCATCATAAACTCCGCGCCGCATCCGAAGCCCTCACGAAAGCCCTTCCAGCGTTCCAAGTCCATGTCAGTATCGTTGTCGGACAGACACAGAGCGCGGCTATGTCCGCAAAGGCGGAAATATTCCCCCACCTGAAATCCTCCGTGACGGTCGTCGATGTTCACGGCACAGACGCGCTCCGCCATGACTCCGCAGGCGTCATAGACCACAAAGGGTATGCGGACACTCTCCCGCAGATGCCTGTAATCCGCACTGCAAAAACCGATCAGCACCAGCCCCTCCAGATTCCACATGGTGGCGAAGGAAATGATTTCATCAAGGTCGTTCACGGTCCTTACCATCATCTGCAGTCCGCGTCTGGCCGTCTCCGCACTCAGGGCATTAAGCGCAGAGGCGATAAAGGCATCCTCCAGGACGTGGGCCTCATATTTCTCGTGGGAATTGATGATCACCCCCACGATTTTCGCCGGATTCTCCGCCAGCAGCACCTCCGCCGCCCGTGGCAGATAGCCCCGCTCCTCCAGGGCACGGCGCACCCTGATGGCCGTTCGCTCCGACACCATGCCGGTCTTGCCGTGGAGCACATACGATACCGCCGCCGTACTGAGTCCCAGTTCCGAAGCAATATCCGAAAGCCGTACTTTTTCTTCCATGTCACGCCTCCGATCCATGCAGCAGGACTTGATCCACCACAGTTTAGCTGTTTGACACATATGCGCGTAATTTACCTTTATAAAACCATAAATAACGTCCCCGCGCCAATAAGTACGCACCCTATCACAGACTTAATGGTAACTTTTTCGTGCAGAAATACAAATGCGAGAATGAGCGTGATAACAACGCTCAGCTTGTCAATCGGTACAACCTTCGACGCCTCGCCAATCTGCAGCGCCTTATAATAACAAAGCCAGGAAGCGCCGGTAGCCAGACCGGACAGTATCAAGAAAATCCAGCTTTTCCTGCTGATGTTTGTGATCCCTCCCTGAGTATCTGTCAAAAACACCATTCCCCATGCCAGAAGTACAACTACCACTGTTCTGATGGCAGTCGCAAGATTGGAGTTTACGCCTTCAATACCGATTTTCGCCAGTATAGAGGTAAGCGCTGCGAATACAGCAGATAATAAAGCAAAAATTAACCACATATTTCTTCCTCCCCAAAAAGTCCCTGATCATTTCAAAATACTGTACACACATTCCAGCAGCGTCAAGGCAAGAATGATGTTGACCGGCCGGTAATGCCGGAGATAGAATTTCTGGATTGCTATTCCCGCGCCGATCCAGGTGGAAGTTGCGATCGTGCCCATGGTTGCAATCACAAGCTCAAAGAAGATCAGCACCCAAAGAGCCGTACTGTAGTTTGTCACATACCCGGTCAGCGCCGTAATGCCAAACAGGTAGATCTTCACATTGACAAACTGCAGCATAAATCCCTTCCAGAAGGACGCTGATTTTTCCCCGTTGTCTCCGTTCGGACGGCTGATGGCAATATGAACGGCAAGCCAGAGAATGTACGCGGCGCCGACATATTTCATCACGCTCAGCACACTTGGCAAAAAGGTGCTGACGCCAAACACAAACACCGCACAGATCATCTGCACGGCATAATAGCCGGCGAAAATACCGAAAAACAGAGGTTTTCCTTTCTTCCACCCATAATTCGTCACTGTGTTCAGAGCCAGAATGTTTCCCGGACCCGGAGTAAACGCATTGATCAGCGAATAAACAAAAAAATTACCTATCACATAGGCAGGCATCATACCGCCTCCTTTCGCGTCCCATTATATAACAAGGCCGTTTGGGATAGGTAATACTGATTTTTGAGGATAATCCATAGGAAATTCCTATGGATAGTTCTGCTGATACTGCATCAGAGCCTCAATGTAGATTCTTCCCAGATCGGACAGTTCACGGTCTCTGTTCAGAAGATACCCGATCCGCATCGTTTCGTCTGCGTCAAGAGGAACAGAAACAATAGAATCACCGTGCAGATACTTGGGAAATATGCCGCTTGAGATCGTATAGCCGTCCAGTCCGATCATAAAATTGACGATGGCAGCCCGATCACTGATCTTTATGCTTTTGTCCGCGATTTCATTGCTGAACAGTTCTTCCGCAAAATTGGATGACTCATAAACTCCCTGCACAAAACTCAGCCGGGGATACGGCTTCAGATCCGCCAGTGTGATTTTCTCCCTCTTTGCCAGAGGATGCTCCCTCCGCAAAAAGACGTGCGGCGCCGCGGTAAACAGTTCATGAAACTCCAGAGCGTAATCCTCAAAACATTTTTGCAGAACGATCTCGTTGCTCCGGCAAAGATAGAGAACTCCCAGGTCACAGAAGCGGTTTCTGACATCCTCAATGATCTGATGGGTCTGCGTTTCGTTCAGGATAAACTCGTACCGCTCCTGCCCAAAGCGCTGCACCAGTTCCACAAAAGCGTTGGCGGCAAATGTGTAATGCTGGGTGGAAACGCAGAAGCGCGTTTTTTCCGGCTGATTGTCAATATATCTGGATTCCAGAAGTTCCATCTGCTGTACCACCTGGCGGGCATACCCAAGAAATTCCATGCCCTCGGCCGTCAATGCTGCCCCGGTCCGGCTGCGATGGAAGATGCTGAGTTTTATCTCCGTTTCCACTTCCCTGATCGCGCCGGAGAGACTGGGCTGAGAGATATATAAATCCTTCGCCGCCTCCGTGATCGACCCTTTTTCGGCAACGGCGATCAGGTATTTCAGCTGCTGAAGCGTCATGTCCTTCCTCCTGTTTCTTTTTACAAATCTGTTTCCTGCTTTCACCTATCCTTTTATTCTTTATCCCGGTCTATGATCAGATTACAGATACACATAACAGCGCCAAACAAAATCCCCGCAATCGGCCAGACGACCCATGTGGTTTCCCAGGCCTCTGTCAGAAAGCTCCAGCCAAGGTATATGGCGGCCGCGCTTAGCCAGTAGATCGTCCCGACGCTTTTTTTGATACGGAGTTTTTTCTGGTTCCGAAGATTTCGAAGCGCATAGTCTCCCTCTCTCAAAAGTTTCTGCATGCTTGCCCAGCGGACGCCGGTCATGATAAAAAGCACCGTTCCAATTCCCGCCAGAAGTATCGTGACAGTCAGCATAACTACAGTGAAAAACTCATTTTCCGTGAAACTGCCGATGAAAAGCGGGACAGGAGAAAGAACACACAGGCAGGCAGCTATGATATTGAATTTTACATAGGTGGGCCTGTATGCTTTCTGTTTTTCCTTTACCATTCCGTCCACACCATACTCCGTCTCAAACGGCTCTTTGTCAATAAACTCGAAAGGTGTGTTTTTGAAACCGCAGAAGATAAAGACTGCCACCGCAGACGCAACAAGGATCAGCAGCGTGACTATTCCGATTCCACCGGCTAAATTTTCGGAAACAGGAGATCCCGGCATTTCCGACACAACACTCAGGAGAAGCAGCGGGATCACAGCGATAATACACAGAAAAGTGGCGGCGGCAATGCAGCAGGCCGCCCGTTTTCTCCATTCCAG
>CANQEC010000123.1 GCA_947594335.1 uncultured Lachnospiraceae bacterium | reverse complement strand
ACCGACGGAGGATCCTGCTTTGCGGGGTGCTCCGTTCTTCTTTTGTGCGCAGGCCCGTGTAAGGAAAATTGCTGCTGGCGCAGCACACGGGCCGCGCGGCGGGCAGGAGGAAAAGCCGCCTCCTGCTCGATTATGAAGGCAAAGTGAGGGGATCCACACTTGCGGGAGCTGCCCGAACGCGCCCGCGGCAATGAAAGAAACGATCGAAAGAAAGGAGAGGAGGCTGCAGGTGAAGTTTGATTCAAAAAAGATTTCCATTATAGAACTGCGCGAAAAACTTCTTATGGAAGAGCTTGAGAAATATGTGGCGGATATCACCGGGGAGAGGGAGAGTATCCTCCCCTATGTCCGCGGCGGGGACGGCCGGTACAGCGAGAGCAAGACGTGGGAATTTATCCGCGAACTGACCGAATGCGCCTATATCTATGAAGAATACTGCAAGGAAAATATGCGGAAAGAATGCCGGGAGGATAATTGGCCGGAGGATGAGACTGAGCTCTATGCCAGCGCCTCCGACTGGTTTTCCGCCCGGGCAGAAGAGTATCTTCAGAATTTTCTCTACTGTGTGATCCGCATCGCGGAGGCAAATCCGTGGCGCAACACGCAGGGGGTCTCGCAGACTTTTGGGGATTTTATCCGGTTTTCCCGTGAACATTATGAAGGACTGGGACGGCTTTACGCGGCGGAGGCGGAGGCGGAATCCTACGGGGACAGCTACACAGGAATGAAAGGAATTTACGGTCCGGCTTCCTGGCTGACGCATCTCTTTACGGGAAAATATCTGTCCGCTCAGTATGAAGACTGGGTAAAAGAAGAATTCAGGGGATATTTTTCTCCTCAATTGAAACATGTGCTGAAAGAGCTGGACTGTGAGCCGCATGAAGTACCCAGACGGATGGATGAGATACTTGGGGAAGAAGAGACGGATGAGGAATTTGAAAAAATATGCGCGGACATCGAGGCGGATCTGTTTGCGAAACTGACGGAAAAACAGCGCGCAGAGGAACTTGTAAAGAGAAAAGAGCAGGAAGAGAAGAGACGGCTGGCCGAAGAAGAAAAAGAACGGATCAAAAGAGAGTTTTGCGAACAGGAACAGTTCGTGAACCGTTACCTTGCTTTTAAAAACTGTCATTATTTCTTTGAGTATGAAAACGCCGACTCCTTTGAACAGACGGATTTTTCTCTGATGCATCTGGTCACGGATCTGAGCGGCGTCGTGAAAGGAATGCTGCGCATATTTACCGAGTGCCGGGGGATATCCAGGCTGCAGGACGACGACGCCTACTTTACGGCGGCAGCGCTGCTGCGTCAGTCCGGCAAACGTTTCCGAAAACTGGTGCAAAGCTGACGGGAGGAACCGAGATGGCTGATTTTCAGGACGGATTTTTTAGAGATCTCTGGGACGACGTGCTGTTCAACGAGTCCCGCTCCATATTATGCGATTATTTTCGGGAAGAGAAAAAGCAGCATATCCTGGTAAAACTGAAGCGCTACTGCCTTGAGGCCGGGGGGCAGTACGGTCCGCCTCTTATTTCTTTTTCCATGCTTCTGGAAATGCCGGAGCTGAAAAAAGAGAAAAAGCGGATGGAACAGCACAGGCAGGAGAATCCTTCTTACGAGGCGCATATCCGGTTTGTCGGCCAGCTTTTGAAGGAACTTGAAGAAGGCGGGAAGAAAGAGCACGTGCAAAAACGTTCGCGCCGCGGGTCGGGAGAAAATGCCTGCGTCGAGATTCTGTGCAGGTATTATGATCTTTTGCAGAGGTCCTGTGCTCCAAAGGGAAGCGGAGGCTCCGGTGCCGCTCTGGAATTTCTGGAGGAACTGTCGCGGGCGGCGGACGGCGCGAAGGCGGGCAGCAGGCGGCGGGCGCGCGCGAAGGAGGAAATCCGGCGGGCAAAAGAGCGGATCCTCCGGGGAAGAGCAGAGCCGCTCGTCATATTGGAGAGAGCCGCGTCGCAGGTGATGGATCTGTATCTGTACGCGGAGGCTGTACAGTTTCTGTATAATGCCGGGTACCCGATGTCGACAGGAGAGGACGGGGAGGAATATGGAAAGGATGTGCGCAGGCCGCAGAAACGGAACAATTCCAGGATCAAAACAATTCCTCTGAAGCTGCTGGATTTTTATTTTGAGAGGCGCCGGATAACAGAGAACTATCTGACTTCGGTCAGCAGGATGCCGCCGTCCAGGATCTCCGACAGCGATGTGCTCAGGGAGGAGATTGAGGAAGTGTATGAGTTTGCCTGCGCCAATGAGATGGAGCGGGCGGTTATCCCGCTGCTGACGGACAATGATTCCGGAAGCGGCCTGTATATCCTCGGGAAAAGTTATCTGCACAGCTGGGACGCGCAGGCGGCCGATTATCAGAAAGTCCAGAGAATTCTGGACGGAAGACCGTGCTGCTATGCGATCGTGAGGTTTCTGAATCTGGAACTTGAGGATGGAGGCACTTATTTCTGGGCTCCGTATTCCATCGTGGATCCGCTTTACGGGAAATGCGATACAAATCCTGAGGGAGTGCTGTTTTCGGATCTGGAGACGGCTCTTGATATCTATCAGGGGCAGCTTTCCGTCTCTTCGCAAGAGGTGCTTTATGAAAATTTCAGAAGTGAGAACCGGGTGCGTCTGGGCGGGGAAGACGCCGGGATTGATCCGCAGTTTCTGAAGTATTTCCAGATTCTGGAGGAGGAAGATGAGCTGGAGGATGAGAAAGCGCGCCTGATGGAGGAGTACCGCAGGCTGCTGCCCTGACGATAAAAAGGATTGACAAGTACCAGAGAGGCTTCCTATAATGCAGTAAACGCTGAATTTTATGCAGAGAGTGACAGGAGATCAGAAGGAGGAAACAATATGAATGCACAGGATATTCTGAAAGAAGCTTCGGCGCTGCAGCCGCATCTGCAGTCTGTGAGGAGGGAAATCCACCGCCATCCGGAGGTAGGATTTGATCTGGAGAATACGAAGGCGCTGGTGAAAAAGGAACTTGCGTCGATGGGGTATAAGCCGCAGGACTGCGGGAAATCTGGCGTGATCGCGCTGGCAGGCGGGAAAAAGCCGGGGAAAACGATTCTGCTTCGGGCGGATATGGACGCGCTTCCGGTCGGAGAGGAGGCGGATGTGGAGTATAAAAGCGAGATCGAAGGGAAGATGCACGGCTGCGGCCATGACATGCACACGGCAATGCTGCTTGGAGCCGCGAAGCTTTTAAAGAAACATGAGGATGAAATCGAGGGAACGGTCAAGCTGGAATTTCAGCCGGCGGAGGAGATCTTCCAGGGTTCTCCGGATATGATCGCGTCCGGGCTTCTGGAAAATCCGAAGGTGGATGCGGCGATGATGATCCATGTGGTGGCGGGGATGCCGCTGCCGTCTGGAATGCTGCTGGTGCCGGGAGGAGGGATCTCGATGGCTTCCTGCGAACAGTATCATATTGTGGTGAAAGGAAAAGGCGGGCATGGCTCCACGCCGCATGTATCGATCGATCCGATCACGGCGGCCGCCCATATTCACCTTGCTCTTCAGGAGATCAACAGCCGCGAGATCGACGGGAATGAGTTCGGAGTGTTTACGACCGGACATTTTGAGGCCGGGAAAGCGTCGAATGTCATTCCGGATACAGCCGAAATGTGGGGTACGATCCGCACGACGGACCCGGACAACAAAGTCGGAGAGCTGATCAAAACCCGTATGACAGAGATCAGCAAGGGTGTCGCGGCGGCGCTTCGCTGCGAGGCGGAGGTGGAATTTTATGATTTCTGTCCCTGCATGATGATCAATGAAGAACTTTCCAAAGATTTGATGAAGTATATGAAAGAACTGCTGAAAGAGGCGGTGCTCGATCTGGCTGTCGTATCCGGAGGCAAGGCGGGAGGCGGCAGCGAAGATTTCGCGTTTGTAAGTCATGAGGTGCCGACCGTCAGCATGTTCCTGACGACGGGAAACACGCAGGAAGGCTATCTTTACGGACAGCATCACCCGAAAGTCCGTTATGACGATTCCGTGCTGTACTGCGGGAGCGCCGCATATGTCCAGATGGCGCTTCGCTGGCTGGAGGAACACAGATAAAGAATGCGCCAGAAGGCTGCCGCGGGATGGAGGCGGCAGAAAAGGGGCAGGAGGAAAAGTCGCCTCCTGCCCGATTAATTGCGGTTTTGCCCTGTATTACTGGATCGTAATACGGCCGCTGCCGTTCAGCTCGGAATAGCCTGTGACGTTCGGCAGGCCGTCGCCGTCGCTGTCCTCGAAGGACTGGACATAGTTCGCGAGAACCATGTAGTCTTCCATAACATAGTCGATAATATTTGTCGCCCCGGTGAACATGGAGAAGCCGTCGCCCAGGTCGCGCAGCGTGTAGTTGTAGCCGGCCAGATTATAGGTGGCTTCCACGTCGAGCGGTTTGTAGTCGCCGGTCTCACGGTCGTAAATCTGGACGTCCTTTACGCGGTAGTCGCCTGCGACGCCGGTGAACACACCCTTGTCGTCCATGGTGACAGTCGAATCGATGCTCGTGTCAATGGTGTACTTCGCGCCGGAAACATGCAGGAAGCCGCCGATCTCCTTGCCGGTCCCAACGCCGCGCGCGCCGAATTCCAGGGCGTCGAGGAACTGCTGACCGGTTACCTCGATCAGGCAGGCGACGTTGCCGAAGGTGTGCATGTTCTTGCAGGTGAGATAGGAGATCTCGCCGGTGAGCGCCTCATTGCGGATACCGCCGCCGTTCATGATGGCCATATCCACGGCATGACCGTCCACCGCGTTGGTCTGATCAAACAGATAATACAGCGCGTCGGCCGCGAAGTCGCCGGAGTTGGTCTCCTGGCTGCGGACAAGGCGGTTGCCGTCCGCGTCAAAGTTGTCAAGCACATCTTCCGTGGTGCCGATTACCTGGCCGAGTTCATCATTCACCTCGGTGATCCAGGCTGTCTCCACTTCCGCGACGCCGTCCGCGAGGGCGTCCTCAACAGAGCCGCCGTCCGCAAGCTTTGCCATATAATCGTCGAAAAGTCTCGCCTTCACATTATCCGCTTCCAGAAGCTCTGTGGTGATCTCGCCTTCCGGGGAGATCGTCATCTGGCCGAGCGCGTCAAAGTAGGAACCGGTCTGCGTCAGGATGACGACGTTGCCCTCGGCGTCCTCCACAGCCTCCATCGGGAGCGTTGTGTGAGAGTGTCCGTCGATAAAGGCGTCGAGACCGGTGGTGTTGGCGATCAGCTCTTCGGAAGTCCACGGCATGGAAGCAGGGTCTACGCCGAGATGTCCGAGACCGATGAGAATGTCCGCCTCCTGAGAAGCCTCATCGATCGCTTCCTGCACGGTATCGTACAGATCGCTTCCGTCCTGTCCGCCGGCAATTCCGTAAATATAGTTTCCGTTCTCATCCTGGAAATAGGCGGGCGTTGACTTTGTGAAGGATTCCGGCGTGGTAATGCCGATGAAGGCGATCTTCTGGCCGCCGACTTCGAATACCTTGTAACTGTCCAGCACGTTTTCTCCCTTTTCCCCGTTCTCTTCGTGATAGAAATTGCAGGAAAGATAAGGAAACTCTGCGCTTTCAATGGCTCTGAGGGCGCCCTCCATTCCATAGTCGAATTCGTGGTTGCCCAGAGTGGCGGCGTCATATCCGCAGGCATTCATAATCTCCGTGATGGAGGCGCCCTTGTCCATGGAACCGTAAGCCGTGCCCTGAATGTGGTCGCCGGCGTCTACCAGGAGCACATTGTCGAGCGTGTCACGGTAGCGGGCGGCCAGCGAATAGGTCAGATCCTTGTCGATATAGGTGTGAACGTCATTGGTGTAAAGTACGGTGACCGTCTCGGCTCCTGCTTCCGCCCCTGCGTCTTCCGCGGCCGCGGCCGGGATCCAGAGAGCAGAAAGCATGAGCAGCGTCAGAGCAGTGAAAAATTTTTTCATGCAGTATCCTCCTTAATATATTATGATTTTTAATATTAATATATTTAAGGAGCTGTGTCAAAGGAAAATTAAAGTCGTTTACGACACTTACGACGATATCAGAGATACTCCGTCCTGAATCCGGATTCCTGGCAGTACCGGTCCGCGGCGGAACCTTTGTGACAGCGGATGACAGCCGCCTTGTTGATGATCCAGGGGCCGATATACTCCGGGTCGTGGCGGATCTCCAGATATTTCAGGCGGCGGCAGCCGTGGAAACACCATTTTCCGATATGTCTGACGCTTTCCGGCAGGCGTACTTCTGTCAGGGAAGCACATTTGCAAAAGGCGCTGTCGCCAACCCAGAAAAGGGAATCGGGCAGCTTCAGGGATTCCAGGGCGCAGGAACCAAAAGCGTTCTGTCCGATAAATTCCAGAGAATCCGGAAACCGGATTGTTTTCAGGCTTTTGCAGCAGTAAAAGCCGCGGCTTCCGATTGTTTTTAATCCGTCAGGCAGTGCTATGAAAGCAAGGGACGTACAGTCCGAAAAAGCGCCGTCCCCGATCCGGGTCAGGCTGCTGCCGGAAGGAAAATCCGCGGATTCAAGATGGCAGTCTCCCGAAAATGCTTCCGCCGGCACTTCTTTCAGCAGAGAGGAAAGAGAAACCTTCTTCAGTTTCACACAGCCGGCGAAAACGCCGGCGCCAAGCTCGCGCACACTGTCAGGAAGAGTGAGCTGCCTGATTTCCGTGCATCCGAAAAATGCCCGGGCCTCGATCGATTCCAGTTTTTCGGGGAATCGGACAGTCTGGATACTGTTTTTATTCCGGAACGCGCCGGACCTGATGGAAACGACGGAATCCGGAAGCTGCATGTCCCGGGCGGCATAAAGGTCTGAGCTGCTGCTTTTGACGGCAATGGGTTCGTTCGTCTGAGGTTTTGCTGACATAAAAAACACTCCTTTGCGATGAAGTTCAGCGCCTTCCTGCAAACGGAGTGTCAGCGAAACCGTATGAATGACGGATTGCGGCAAAATTGGACGATTCCGCCGCCGGCTTACAGGACGTCTCCCGCGGACAAATAAATTTCCTGTAAGCTCCATTACCGATCTGCTGTCTGCCATGACACTGCCTGTACGAAACAGGAAAGGCTGATGGCGGAGGCTTCCTGCTCCCCTCAAAAAGGGTACACAAAAGAAAACCACCTCACCATTTCCCATTGCGTGTAGCAAATGGCAGCAGCTCCAGGCAGGTCT
>CANQEC010000122.1 GCA_947594335.1 uncultured Lachnospiraceae bacterium | reverse complement strand
CCTTATCGCGGCTGCTTTGCTGGTTTGTGTGCCGGCTGCCGAAAGTCCTGTGTCTGCTGTGCAGGCCGAGGAACAGGCAGTATCCCAGGAATCAGCAGAGCAGGGGCAGTATACGGTTCCGGACGGCTGGAGCGAGGACACGTCTGCGGAAACGGAAACGGGAAGAATTTACAGATATTCGGAAAAACTGGGGGAGGAAGTCTCTTCCTCGATCACATGCAGCTATATGACGACCAACTACATGACGACGGAGTATGAGCAGCTGCGTGATATGCTGACGAATGATATCGTATACAGCAGAGTGAATGCCCAGATCAGTACGAATGCGTCCTACACGGACAATAAAGATTATCTGTATATTCTGACAGCTGACGACGCGTCGCTTGAGTATCGGGAGATTTTTTATTACGTAGTCGGTGATCTGAAATGTTTCTGTGCAGCAGTAAAGGAGTACCGCTCTGAGGCGGAGGAGGCGCGCAGTGTTCAGAAACTGACGCCGGAGGAGGCCGGGAAGCAGATTGCGGCCGCCTTTACATGGAACTAGCAGGAGCCTGCAGGGGAGAATAATCATGATTCAGGATATTGGAACGGGGAGATATCGCAATGAGTACCGGCCGGCTATCCCGGAAAAGGACAGCCGCGCACTTTGCTTTCGGAAGAACGAGCTTCTTCTTAGAAAGCATGAAAACGGGATTTCTTTTCTCACATATGGGGAAGTGGAAGAGGCGCAGCCGGAGGCAGCCGCCGTCTTTACTTACCTCTTTGCGATCGACGGGGTAAGATACTATCTGCTTCCGGGAATTTCAGAGGAGTATTATCCGGGGGCAAAGTGGCTGAAAATTTCCGGCCTGAGAGAGAACGGGCCCGGGGAGGCGGCATTTGCCGGAGTGACAGGATATCAGCTCTGGGGCTGGTATAATGCGCGGCGCTTCTGCCCGGCCTGCGGACAGAAGATGGTTCACGACGAAAGAGAGCGGATGATGAAATGTCCCGTCTGCGGACAGATGGAGTATCCGAAAATCTGTCCGGCTGTGATCGTTGGTGTGACGCATGGGGACAGGCTGCTTCTGACGAAATACGCGGACCGTGATTTCAAAAGATATGCGCTGATTGCAGGTTTTGCCGAGATCGGGGAGACGATCGAGGAGACGGTGCACCGGGAAGTGATGGAGGAGACCGGCCTTAAAGTGAAAAATCTGAAATACTACAAGAGCCAGCCCTGGTCTTTCACGGATACGCTCCTGTTTGGCTTTTTTGCCGAGCTTGACGGGGATGACACGGTTCATCTTGACGATCATGAGCTCTCGCTCGCGAGATGGTGTACCAGGGATGAGATTCCCGAGAACGACGGGATCAGTCTGACGCGGGAGATGATGCAGGTATTTAAAGACGGGGGTCCATGGAGAGCGTAGGCTTTGTCAATAAACTTTTGTATAAAATAAGGAGCAGCCGGACGGCGATCCGGGTAAATTGCTGCAGGCGGGATGCGCGTCAGAATATGGACGGCATCCCGTTTCAATATGCGCAGGCCCAGGCATGGAAACCAGCTGCCTCCTGCCCGATTATACCAGGTGCTGATGCAGATATTTTTCCCGCGTCGCGAGTCCTCCGCGGATATGCCGCTCTTTTTTGTTTACGTCGAGCACCTTGCGCGTCTCGGCGGCAAGAGAGGGATTGAGCTGACCGAGACGCTCTGTCACATCTTTATGTACCGTACTTTTGCTGATTCCGAATTTCTTTGCGGCGTCGCGCACGGTGGTGCTGTTGTCAATGATATAATTTGCTATGTTAAGTACCCGCTCTTCTATGTAATCCTTCAAGGAAAAATCCCCCGGGAAGCCTGTTTTTACAGTGTATGCGGGGGGATGAAGGGTTATGAATCAGGAAAGGGTGGGCAAATTCTTTGCAATACTGTTTACATTTACCGGTCTTATAGTATATACTGGCGGAGGAAAAATAATTTGTTTGTTCTGATGTTTTTGTCCAAACGCTGAAAAATGGAGGAGGATTATAAGGTATGAAAAAAAGGCTGCTTGGAAAAACGGGACTTCTTGTAAGTGAAATTGGATTTGGCGGCGAGTGGCTGGAGCGCCATCCGGAAGAGGAATCCATAGAGCTGATCCGATATGCGGGGAAACAGGGGATTAATATCATCGACTGCTGGATGCCTGATCCGAAATCGAGAGATATCATCGGAAAGGCCATAGCCGGAAACAGAGAGAACTGGTATGTACAGGGTCATCTTGGATCTACCTGGCAGGATGGCCAGTATGTGCGCACCAGAGACATGAACTACGTGAAACCGGCGTTTGAGGATCTTTTAGCGAGACTGCAGACGGATTATATTGATCTTGGGATGATCCATTATGTGGATACGGAGGAAGACTGGGAAAATCTTCAGGACTCCGCTTTTATGGAATACGTAAAAGAATTGAAAGCAAACGGTACGATCCGCCATATAGGAATGAGTTCCCATAATCCTGCGACCGCAAAGATGGCTGTGCGGTCAGGGCTCATCGAGATGCTTCTTTTCAGCATCAATCCCGCATTTGATATGCTGCCTGCCGGTGAAGATCTGGATGATCTGCTGTCAGAGGGCTATCGGTATGATCAGGAGCTTTCGGGCATTAACGCAGAGCGGGCAGAGCTGTACAGGCTGTGTGAAGAAAAAAATGTCGGGATCACTGTCATGAAGGGGTTTGCCGGAGGCAGACTGTTTGATGAAAAGCGTTCGCCGTTTGCGGTAAGTCTTTCACCGATACAGTGTATTCATTATGCGCTCACGCGTCCCGGAGTCTCCTCCATTTTATGTGGATATGATACGAAAGAGCAGGTTGACCAGGCGGTGCATTATGAGAATGCTCTGGAGACGGAAAAAGATTACGCGTCGGTGCTTGCGAATGCGCCGCTTCATTCTTACAGAGGGGAATGTACCTACTGCGGTCACTGTAAGCCGTGCGCGGCGGAACTCGACATAGCAATGATTAACAAATATTATGATCTTGCGGTGATGCAGCCGGAAGTACCCGAGACAATAAAGTCCCACTACATGCTGCTGGAACATAAAGCCTCCGAGTGTATTGCCTGTCAGGAATGTGAAGAAAGATGCCCGTTCGGTGTTCAGGTTTCCGGGAGAATGAAGAAGACGGCGGAATTATTTGGCTGTTAGGATACAGACCGGCGTGTGGGAGAGTGCAAAATGGGACAGACGAACATAAAAGAGGATGCTGCCCGGAAAACTGAAAAATCCAAAAGGCGGGATGGAGGAAGTTCCCGAAAAAGCAGAAAGCAGGGAGTATATCAGCAATTGTCGCATGAGTTTCCGCCGTTCTATGACGCGGACAGCCGGATTCTGATTCTCGGAAGCTTCCCTTCCGTCAAGTCGCGTGAGCAGCAGTTTTATTACGGCCATCCGCAGAACCGTTTCTGGAAGGTGCTTGCAGGGCTGCTGCAGGAACCTCCTTTGCAGACCGTGGAGGAAAAGAAGGCGTTTCTGCTCAGAAACCATATCGCGCTGTGGGATGTGATTGATTCCTGCGAGATTATCGCGTCGAGCGACAGCAGCATCCGCAATGTGACCGTGACGGATCTGGGACGGATCCTGAACAGCTGTTCCATCCGGCGGATCTATACCAACGGCGGCACAGCAAAAAAATTATTTGAGAAATATCAAAGAGACAGGTACGGGGCTGAGGCCGTCGGGCTCCCGTCGACCAGTCCGGCAAACGCATCCTACTCTCTGGAAAGACTGATGCAGGAGTGGGGATGTATCCTGAAGGCGCTGGACATCTAAAAAATCGAGGAGGCGGCTCTTCCTCCTGCGCATATGAAAACAGCTGCTGCGCAGTACACAGCAGCTGTTTCTGTCTGACTGTCTGTCAGAAAATAAGATTTTTCTTTGCGGCGTATTCCTGCACCATGCGGTACATGTCGCCGAAGCCCTTGTTTTCCTGCTTTGCGAGGCGGGCGATGCTGTCGTTTTCCGGATAGTACCAGGTTTCGCCTTCAAAACTGCAGCATTTTACCTCTGCCATCCCCCAGGGAGTTTCAAGGGAGATGATCCGGCGGTTTAAACGGGTGCGGTTCATTTCGATCCTGCGTATGCCGATCGTCGTCGTGTTGCGGAAAATAACAGCCTCCATCTCCCTGTGCTTTTCCGGGGAGCAGAGTACCGAAAGCATCCAGGCGGGCCGGTTTTTTTTCATATAGATCGGTGTGTAGTAGACGTCGAGCGCCCCTGCCTCCATCAGGCGATCCAGTGTGAAAGCGAGCGCTTCGCCTGTGCAGTCGTCGATATTTGTCTCAAGCTTGAGGATCGGAGGCTCCGGGCCGCCGGATCTGGCAGCCTGACCGGAAGCGGATTCGCCGGATGGCGGATCGTTCCGGAAAGTATCTGCCGGCATGCCGGAATCTGCGGGCCGGCTGTCCTGCAAAGCGGATCCCGGGAAAGATGACGTGACCTTTTGGGAATCGCATGCTTCCAGCAGCATTGCCCTGAGGACTCCGGTGGCGGCGTAGTCGCGTTTTCCCGCGCCAAGTCCGGTGCGCACGATTCGGAATTCTTCCGGAAGCGCGGCGCCGGCATGAAGGGCGGCGGCGATGGCGGCGCCTGTCGGTGTTACCAGTTCCCCCTCAATGGGGCGTATGCGCAGAGGCAGACCATGCGCGGAGACAATGGCGGATACGGCGGGAACCGGAACCGGAATCAGCCCATGCTGGCAGCGGATCGTGCCGGTGCCGTCCGTCAGGGCGGACACAACCGTAAAATCAGGGTTCAGATTATCGATGCAGATGGCGGCTGCGGCAATGTCCACAATCGAGTCAACGGCGCCGACCTCGTGGAAATGAACTTCGTCGATGGATTTTCCATGGACATGGGCTTCTGCTTCCGCCAGGATCGTAAAAATGCGGGAGGCAAGAAAGAACGCTCCCTTTGTCAGATCCCCCTGCTCCAGAATATGCAGGATATCATGCAGATTGCGGGCGTCGTGGTGATGCTCGTGAGGTATTTCTTCCATGTGAAGGTGTGCGGGTTCCGGAACTTCGTGCGGGGATGGCCGGTCGGTTTCCGTGTGGGAATGCACGGGACCGGAGTTTTCATGGCGGAATATGTGTCCGGTTTCTGTAGGAAGATGGGTATGTCCAGAGGCTTCCTGGTGATGCCCGTGCGCATGTCCGCCCCCGTGCAGGTACTCCATATCATGGTCGTGATTATCCTGATCGAGGATGACGTTAAAATCGCAGGCGCGGAGGCCGGATTTGTATACGTCGGTGATCCGGATGGTGTAGCCAGAGAGCGGAAGACTGGCAAGCCCTTTTTCGAGTATTTCCCGGTCGGCGCCGAGATCCAGAAGCGCGCCGACCGTCATATCTCCGCTGATTCCGGAATTGCATTCAAGATACAGTATTTTCTGATTCTTCTGATTCATTCGATTATCTCCTGTCTCTTTCTTATTTTTATTTTTGTGGCAGCTCTCATGCACCACAGGCCTGTGCTTATGGTGCTGCCGGATTTGTTTTAAGACTGACCTTATTGCGGAAGCATAAAAAAGTATAGCACAGGCGAAAAAAGCACGCAAGCGGCGTGCAGACCGCACTTGAAAATTTTGTAAAATCCCCCTATAATGATGCCGTAATACTGATGAATAAGGATAAGGGAGAAGAAAAATATGAAGACAGACTGTATTATTCTGGATGTGGACGGTACGCTCTGGGATTCGGCGGAGGTTGTGGCGAGAGCCTGGACGCGCGCTATGCACAGCGGGGGCTATGAGGATATGACTGTGACGGCCGATATGCTCAGGCCCCTCTTTGGGCACCCTGTGGGGGTGATTACCTATCTGCTGATGCCGCAGACCGATGAGAAGATGAGAGAATATATTACGAAAATCTGCTGCAGATATGAACAGCAGGAGCTGGAGGAGGATGAGAGCGATCTCTGTTATCCGGGCGTGGTAAGGACAGTGAAGGCTTTGTCCGAAAAATATGCTGTCTGCATTGTGAGCAATTGTCAGGCAGGCTATATTGAACTGTTTTTGAAGAAAACGGGACTTGCGCCGTACATCCGGGATCTTGAATGCTTTGGAAATACCGGGATGGGCAAAGCGAAGAATATAAAACTTCTGCTTGAGCGAAATCACTTCAGCTCTCCGGTTTACGCAGGGGATACACAGGGAGATTTTGAGGCATCCCGAAAAGCGGGCGTGCCGTTCGTGTTCGCGTCCTACGGCTTCGGGGACGTGAAAGAGGCTGACGCTGTGATCGGAACCTTTGAGGAGCTTGCCGATATCCTGGAACCGTGCCAGGAAATTTAAAACCGGAAAAATACGTTGCCGCACCGACGGCGGAATGGAGAAATGATATGAACGTGGATCTGCAGCGCTTTACAAGACCGTGTGAATGCGGTCATGAACATAAAATTACGGTAAAAGGTGTCTGGATCGAGCCGAAAGCGGCGGACAGACTTGGGGAACTGCTGAATGGTTATAAACATCCGGTCATCATCTGCGACGCGAATACAAAAAAAGCGGCGGCCGAAAGCATGAAAAATTATTTTGATTCTCTGGAAGTTCTTGAGGTGACAGGAAGCGATATTCACGCGAACGATATTTACGTTGAGAAAGTTCAGAAACAGCTTTCTGCCGGGGCGGATATCCTGATTGCGGTCGGCTCCGGAACAATTCATGATCTGACGCGCTATGTGGCATACACAAGAGGGCTGAATTTTATCTCCGTGCCGACAGCCGCCAGCGTGGACGGATTTGTATCGACGGTTGCCGCGATGACCTGGCATGGGATGAAAAAGACGCTCACGGCGGTGGCGCCGATGTATGTGCTTGCGGATACGGATATTTTCTCAAAGGCCCCGTTTCGGCTGACAGCGTCCGGCATCTCGGATCTGATGGGCAAATATACTTCGCTGCTGGACTGGAAAGTAAGTCATATTGTGACCGGAGAATATTATTGTGAGACAGTCAGCCGCCTGGAGACCGAGGCGGTGCGCGAGGTGGAGAGCGTGCTGGATCAGATCAGAGACGGGGATCCGGAATGCATGGAGAAACTGATGTACGCTCTGCTGCTGTCCGGGCTCGCGATGCAGATGATCGGAAATTCCAGGCCGGCTTCCGGCGCGGAGCATCACGTTTCCCATCT
>CANQEC010000121.1 GCA_947594335.1 uncultured Lachnospiraceae bacterium | reverse complement strand
AACAGCTGGCTGAACAGGGAGTGCGTGAGCTGATCCTTGTCGCGCAGGAGACGACGCTGTACGGAAAGGATCTTTACGGAACCAAATCCCTTCATCTTCTGCTTGAGGGACTCTGCAGGATACCGGGATTTAACTGGATCCGGATTCTGTACTGCTATCCGGAGGAGATCTATCCGGAACTGATCCGGACGATCAGAGATCAGCCGAAAATCTGCCATTATCTGGATCTCCCGATTCAGCATGCTTCTGACCGTATTCTGAAAAGAATGGGACGCAGGACAACGAAAGCGGATCTGATCAGAATAATCGGGGAACTCCGCAGGGAGATTCCTGATATTATGATTCGGACGACCCTGATCACGGGCTTTCCCGGGGAAACGGCAGAGGATCACGAAGAGCTGATGGACTTTGTCGATCAGATGGAGTTTGACCGGCTTGGAGTGTTTACCTATTCACAGGAGGAGGACACGCCGGCCGCCGCCATGCCGGATCAGATCGACGAGGAGACGAAGCTTTCCCGCCAGGAGGAACTGATGGGACTTCAGCAGGAGATCGCGTTTGACCGGGCGGAGCAGATGACCGGGCGTGTCGTCGAGGCGATGGTTGAGGGCGAGGTTTCCGGGGAGAATGTTTATGTGGCGCGCACATACGGCGATGCGCCGAATGTGGACGGACTTTTGTTTCTGCACACGGATGAGACGCTGATGTCGGGGGATTTTGTGAAGGTCAGGATCACCGGTGCTGCGGAATATGATTTGATAGGAGAGATTGCAGATGAATTTACCGAATAAACTGACATTGATGCGTGTGGCGATGGTTCCCTTTTTTGTGTTTTTCATGCTCTGGAACGGGATGGAGGACAAAGGCAAATATGTGGCGCTGGTTCTCTTCATTCTTGCGAGCGCGACGGACTGGCTTGACGGTTATCTGGCCAGAAGGGATCATCTTGTGACTGATTTTGGAAAATTCATGGACCCTATAGCGGATAAACTGCTGGTCTGCTCGGCGATTATCTGCCTTGTGGATAAGCAGCAGCTGGCAGGCTGGATTGCCATCGTAATTATCGGACGTGAATTTATCATCAGCGGGTTCCGTCTGGTTGCCTCGGACAAAGGGGTTGTGATTGCGGCAAGTTACTGGGGAAAATTTAAGACAGTATCCCAGATGTTTATGGTGATCCTGCTGATCCTCGATCTGGGCGGAGCCTTTAATACGGCGGCTCAGGTGCTTGTGTGGATCGCGCTTGCGCTTACTGTGATTTCTCTTGTGGATTATCTGGCGAAAAACTGGAAAGTGATGGAGGGCGGGATGTAAGTGCTTGTTCCAAAACGAAAAAAATCAGAGATGTGTTCCAGACGCTGCTCCGGGCAGAGCAGGGGTTTGGGAAAAACCGGGAAACCGGAAGAATACTGGTACAGGCTGGATACTGCGGCCTGCTGCGAGTATCTTGTGAAGACACTCACAGCAGAAGAGCTTACCATGACGGCGGTGGAATCGTGTACCGGCGGAATGATTGCCGCGGCGGTTACTTCTGTTCCCGGCAGTTCCGCAATCCTCCGCCAGAGCTATGTGACATACTGTGATGACGCAAAGCACAGGATGGTCGGCGTACGCCGAAGGACTCTGCGCCGATATACGGCAGTCAGCCGCCGTACAGCGGCTGAGATGGCCGCGGGGGGCGCCCGAAAGGCAAAGGCGGATCTTAGCATCTCGGTTACAGGCTATGCAGGTCCGGCTTTTGGGGACGAGGAAGTTGGACTTGTTTTTATCGGATGCTGTTTTTTGGGGAAGATTCAGGTAAAAGAATGTCATTTTGCGGGAAACCGTGCGGCAGTGCGGCAGGCCGCCTGCGCACAGGCGCTGCGCATGGCAGTAAAAATGGTCATGCAGGGACTGAGCTGAGGCGGTGTCCCGTGTGCTTATCAGCGCCGGTTTGGCCCGCGCATTGCGCCGAACTGCCGCATGAGAGTGCAGATTCTGTCGATCTGCTGGATTTCCTGCGGGGATTTTCCGATTTTCATAACATTGATGATTGCATCAATTTCTTCCGGGTTAAATGACAGACCGCCGGTGTTTGACTGCGAAGCTGCTGCCATCAGAAAGGGCAGCAGCTCGTTTTGATTTTTCCCCTGTGCCTGCGCGGCCAGAGAGGACAGCATCTGCAGTCTGGATGGATCTATGCCGGCGAGCGCGGGATTTTCCATCCAGTTCTGCCCGGGGGCAGAATCCTGCGTCCCGGCGCTGCCTGAAAACGGGGCGTTTTGGGTGGTCTGGCTGTCTGCGCACGGATTCTGCTGCGCTCTGGCGCCGTCCGAATAAGAATTTTCCTGATGCTCCTGCTGATTTCTCCATGTATTTGAATTTTGAAACGGACTCATGAGCTTCCTCCTGTTTTGCTGTAATGATAGAATTTGCTTTTCCGGAATTTCAGGGATTTTCAGACTGGAATAAAGTTTTTTGCCTCCTGCGGCTGTTCCGGCAGCCTGGCGCCTGAAAAATACAGTTCCAGTGTGGAGAGCATCAAAAGAAAGTGGTCGAGAATTTCCTGTTCAGACGGATCGCAGTAATTTTTGATGTCATTGAGAATATCGGTCGTGCTGACATTTTCCTGTTCTATGCTGCATGCTGAGACATTCGCCTCCCTGCCGGAAAAGAATGCCACAATATTCTGCAGTTCAAGGAGTTTGGCGCAGACGGCAATAAATTTCTGCTCCTGCGGTTTTAAATAAGGGACAGCGGCTTTTATTATTTGAAGATGGTTCTGGTTGGCAACCTGATCGATTGCAGTCAGCATAATGACTTCCTCTGTGTGCTTTTTTATCCATATTTATATGAGATGTGGAACGAAGATATTCCGAAAGAATATGATAAAACAGAAAGATATTGCAGGAAAGGATCATCCTATGAGGACGCACACGGTAATTGACGGGAACGCTTTTTATGAAGTGGATGACGAATGTATGGAACGTCGTCTGAAACCAGGCAGGGAAGATAAAACTGGCGATGCGGATATTTGTACAGTCAGGTGGGATGAATGCAGATTTTGTCAGGAGGGCGGCAGGAAACGGTATCAGGAGAGCGGACGCGGCTCCGCGCGGGAACCGCTGCCAGGCCCAAAAAACTGAGATATATAAAGCAGTCTCCCCAGAGAGGGAGGCTGTCTTATGCGCAGGCCCGGGCAGGGAAAATTGCTGCTGACGCAGCACCCGGGCCGCGCGAACAAGCAGGAGGAAAAACCGCCTCCTGCACGATCAGGCCCAGGCAGAAGGAAAAACCGCCCTCTGCCCGATTCACAGCTTTCTGCAAAGAAAGGGCGGGATTTAAAACCCCGCCGGAAAAATAAATCAGATCAGCATCCGCATCCGCAATTACCATTGTTTCCGCCTGTAATTCCGTTTCCGCCGCATCCGCCGCAGAGAAGAAGCAGGATGATGATCCAGCAGCAGCTGTCGCCGCCTCCCAGATTAGCGATACTGTTTGTACCGTTGTTTCCGCATCCACAGCAGGACAGAAGAAGGATCAGCCAGATTAACGTGCCGCATCCGCCGCCGTTATTGTTGTCACACCCGCATCCACAGTTTGTTGCCGCTAAATCGCTCATTTTGTAGCCTCCAGATTGTTCTTACACTGTATACTATGCGGCACAGCCGGAAGTGTTCCGGAAATGCAAATGGAATTTCGGATTTTTATGGCCGGATCATAGCCTCAAATATGCCGAAGAGGTTCAGTTCACCGTATCCCCATTCCGGATTGGGGTAGTGAAGGACGGCGCTGCGCGAGGTTCCGTACAGAAAGAGGCTTTTTATCTCTGAGGAAGTAAAGATTCTTGGCGTATCTCTGCGCAGTCCCCATTCGGCGAGCAGGCATACGGCTCCGGAGGTAAGCGCGGAGGCGGCGCTTGAACCGGTGAAAGCCTGAAAACCTCCGCCTGGCAAGGGAGCGGTCACATTGACCCCGGGAGCTGCAAAATCAGGTTTAATGATTCCGTTGCTTGTGTATCCCCTGCTCGAATTGATAAAAAGCGTTCCGTTGTAGGCGTTGCTGGTGCTCACGGTAATCGGTCCCCGGGCGCAGGACGGGATGACAAGCGTTGTGTCCGGCAGAGGATTAAAAAAGCGGATTCCGGGGGGGATGAATCCGGTGATCGGAAGCCACAGATGGAAAGCTCCGTTGACAAAGGATCTGTTGACGATGATGATCCGCCAGAGACCCGGGGCAGGAGAAGCAAAGCGAAGCATTGCAAACTGCGTGCCGGCCGTGATCTCAACCAGTTCATAATCGAGGGTGATCCGCGTGTTGTCCAGCAAAAGCGGGAACTCCTGGCTGAATTTGGAGCGCGGCTGGATGGGTTCGATAATCTCCCCGCCGGGGGAGATCAGCCCGATGCTGAACGTTTCGGGGGCCGCTGCCCAGAATTCCACGGTAAATCCCTCCGTTTTCGAGTCCACGAGCAGCTCCGCCTCGGCGCGTTCTCCCGGCGCGCTCAGTTTCCCGTAATAATGATGTCCCATGCCGGCTTCATTTCCCGCGGCGGTTACGACATAAATGCCTGACATGGACTGAATACCGGACAATGTCTCTTCGAGCGGGGTCTGACCGGAATGGCTGCCCTGATTGGAGCCGAGCGCGATACAGATGACAAGAGGTTTTTGGAGGCTCCGCGCTTTCTCGGCGAGATAGCGGACGCCGAGCATCAGATCGCTTTCCTGAAACGCGTCCGCATCGGAAGGAATCAGAAAATAGCTGCGCAGATACTGCTTGGCAGGCTTCAGGCGCACAAACAGCAGTTCGCTTTCAGGGGCGGCGCCGAAGAAATCGGATTCCTCCTGCGGCGTTCCGCAGGCGATGCCGGCTACAGCCGTCCCATGTCCGTTTTCATCGCGAACCGGAACGATCTGCAGCGGATCCGCACTAAAGAGCGCCTGGTTAATCTGTTCCCTTGTATATTCTGTTCCGTACTGCAGCGCTGCGGGAGGCGGTCCGGTCTGGTCGTTCTGATCCCAGATGCTCAGTATCCGTGTTGTGCCGTCGGCATTTCGGAAGGAAGGATGAGTGTAGTCAATGCCTGAATCGAGAAAGCCGATCAGAATGTTTTTCCCTTTTAAATTAAGAACGGGCTGCGACTGTGCGGAGAGGATGCCGGACTGCTCGAGACTCGCTGTGTTAAGATAAGTAAAAAGTTTGGGAACCAGGGAGTATCCGGTGCTGGCGACAGTGGCAAGGTTTTCGCTTTCGGGTATGTGCAGGATAGCATACCGGTTGTCTACAATCTGCGGGGAGTACCGTGCAAGACGCTTCAGGAGTTCCTGGGCAGATTCCGGATACTGATAGATCAGGTCGGAGTAATTTTCCGATACGGCTGGTATTACGCGCATAAAATTCTCCAGAATAGCTTTATAACAGCATATGGAAGCGTCTGAAAATGTAGTACGTATATCTCAGGCGGAAATGACTCTTGCGCGCAGGATCTGCGGGCGGGTTTTGAAGGTCAAAACAGCGGGGGATATGGATCGGAAAATTCCATGCTTTGTGCATCAGACATGCAGATGACGCAATATACTGGTACAGGAAAAAAACGGATCTCCGTTTTTTTCATCCCATTGGGAAACAGTGTTTTGTGAGGTAACAGGCTCCCGGCAGGTATGCGGCGCGTTTTGCCTCATCCGCAAGAGCAGGGAGGGACCATATATGGAGAGAGTAAGAGCAAGACTGAAGGCAGATGACGCGCACAGAGCGGGAATTACGGGAAGAGGAGTTACGGCGGCGGTGCTTGACACAGGTATCTGCGGACATCCGGATTTTGGGGACAGAATTGTCTGTTTTCGTGATTTCACGGGACGGTCCTCACGGATTTATGACGACGCGTCCCATGGAACCCACGTATCGGGCATTCTGGGAGGAAACGGGAGCGCTTCCAGGGGGCGGTACAGAGGGATAGCGCCGGAATGCCGTCTGATTCATCTGAAAGTGCTTGACCGTTTTGGACAGGGACGTATGAAAGATCTCCAGGAAGGGATTGAGTGGGTGATTCAAAACCGGAAGAAGTATCAGATCCGGATCATGAACATCTCGGCGGGAGCGACCAGGGAAGACAGTGAGGCCAGGCTGCTGCTGGATGCGGTCGAGCGCGCGTGGGACGCGGGGATCGTTGTGGTTGTGGCGGCAGGGAATATGGGGCCGGAGCCAATGACGGTGACGATTCCCGGGAACAGCCGCAAAGTGATCACGGTCGGAGCCTCCGATGAATTCCGGGTTCGTCCTCCGTACGGAAATGCCAGCTATTCAGGAAGGGGACCGACCAGGGAATGCATCTGCAAACCCGAATTTGCTGCCCCCGGAACAGGCATCGTATCCTGCAGCGCCAACTGGCAGAGCGGAAGGTATTATCAGATTAAGAGCGGAACTTCAATGGCCGCGCCCGCGATTTCCGGTTGTGCGGCTTTGCTGCTTTCCAGGGAACCGGACCTTACCAATCTTGAGGTGAAAATGCGCCTGAAGTATGCGGCCGAGGATGCCGGTCTTCCTTTTAACCGCCAGGGATGGGGAATTCCGAATCTGCGAAAGCTGCTCAATATACAATAATGATAATATAAATCTTGTATATTTTAAAATATTATAGTAAAATATTATCAATACCGGAGGCGAAAGATGTTTTGCCCCGGAATGCTGCGGGTGTCAGTATACGGATATGACAAAATATACAAAGCGGAGGATGAAAAATGGCGAAATATATTATGGCGCTTGATGCGGGAACAACGAGCAGCCGCTGTATTCTGTTTGACAGAGAAGGACATGTATGCAGCGTTGCGCAGAAAGAATTTACGCAGTATTTTCCAAAGCCGGGCTGGGTGGAGCATGATGCGGATGAAATCTGGTCTGCCCAGCTTGGAGTAGCCGTGGAAGCGATGTCCAGGATCGGCGCATCGGTGTATCATGCGATCGTCTGGCAGTGCCGCAGAACCTCAGAATACTGCGATGCGCTGAAGGAGAAAGGATTGACTGAGAAATTCCGGAAAAAGACGGGGCTTGTGATCGATGCCTATTTTTCCGCGACAAAAATCCGCTGGATTCTCGAGCACGTCGAGGGTGCTATGGAGAAGGCGCGTCAGGGCAGGCTGCTTTTCGGCACGGTGGAAACCTGGCTGATCTGGAAGCTG
>CANQEC010000120.1 GCA_947594335.1 uncultured Lachnospiraceae bacterium | reverse complement strand
ATCTTCTGTGCGCGCCATGTTTCGCGGCGATCGGAGCGATCAAGCGTGAGATGAACAACGCGAAGTGGACGATCTTCGCGATCAGCTACCAGTGCGTATTTGCGTGGATCATCGCGCTGATCATCAATCAGTTTGGAAACCTCGCAACGGGCGCGGGCTTTGGAATCTGGACGTTTGTCGCTGCGGCGGCGGCCGTATTCCTGCTCTACATGCTGTTCCGTCCTTACAAGGAGGATCAGGGAACGGTCAGCTATTCCGGGAAAGCGTACGCGCGCTGAGAATCTGATTTTTGTGAGAGCAAAGCAAGGGGAGCAGGACGGAATCCTATGTCAGGACTCGCGGGCGAATCCTGAAAATACTGTGTCGGACTGACGCGGATATATTAAGGAGGAAATCGTATGTCAACAGTGATTATCAGCCTGATTCTGATCGGGATTGTCGGATTGATCATCCGCACCATGTACCGCGATAAAAAAGCGGGAAAGAGGACCTGCGGCTATGGCTGTGCGGGCTGCGCTTCCGCGGGAGTCTGCTGCGGACACCATCAGATGAAGACCGCATCGGAGCCGGGCAGCGGCCATGAACAGACAGATTAAGAGATAAAACGGCAGGAGAGGATCTTCCGAAAGGAGGGTCCTCCCTTTTTAACAGGAAATATTTTCCTGCACCGCGCAAAATCAAGTATGGACAGACGGCGTCCAACGGTGTATGATGTTAAAAACTGCGGCGGCTTCAGCGGATAAGGAGGGGATGCAGTTTGGATCAGGAATGTTTGCTTAGGAAAACGGCGGCCGGTTTTCAGCTTCCGGGCGTTCTAAAGGAGATAACTGCTTACGGGAACGGGCATATCAATGATACCTACTGTCTTTCCTGTGAGGCGGGGGACGAGGTGAAGCGCTTCATTCTGCAGCGCATTAACAAAAATATCTTTACAGAGCCGGAAAAGCTGATGGAAAATATCCTTGGCGTGACAGGCTGGCTGAAGAAAAAGATTCTCGATGAGGGAGGGGATCCCGAGAGGGAAACGCTTACGATGGTTCCCTGCCGCGGCGGCGGGTACTGCTGTCGCGACAGCGAGGGGGAATACTGGCGCGTCTGCCAGTTCATAGAGGGCGCGTCCAGCTATGAGCGCCCGGATGATCCGGAGGTGTTTTATCAGAGCGCGGTTGCGGTCGGGCGTTTTCAGCGCCGGCTTTCGGATTATCCGATCGAAAAGCTTTATGAGACAATTCCGGATTTTCACAATACGGTCAAACGTTTCGAAGATTTTAAAAGGGCGGTCCGCGAGGATGTCTGCGGCCGCGCGCAGGAAGCGGCGGATGAGATCAGGTTTATCTGTGAACGTGAAGCTTTCATGCATACACTCTGTGATCTTCAGACAGCCGGAGAGCTTCCTGTCCGCGTGACGCACAACGATACAAAGCTGAACAATGTTCTGATCGATGATGAGACAGGCAGAGGGATCTGCGTGATCGATCTCGATACGGTCATGCCGGGGCTTTCGGTACTTGATTTCGGGGATGCGATCCGTTTCGGGGCAAGCACAGCCCCGGAGGACGAGCCGGATCTTTCAAAGGTGCATTTTGATCTGGAACTGTACCGGACATTTGTCCGGGGCTTTGTCGAAGGCTGCGGCGGCGCGCTCACGGATGCCGAGCTTGCCCATCTGCCGACGGGAGCGGTCATGATTACGCTCGAGAACGCGATGCGCTTCCTTGCAGATTATCTGGAGGGCGACCATTATTACAAGATCCACAGAGAAAGGCAGAATCTTGACCGGTGCAGGAACCATCTCAGGCTGGTAAAGGAGATGGAAGAGCATCTGGATGAGATGCGTGCCGCGACAGAATTCTTACACAGCAGGAAAAATAAAGTATATGGAGGAACAAAAATGGATATTATCTGTATGGGAGAGATGCTGATTGATTTTACGCCGGGCAAAGAGGAACGCAGTTATGTCTGCAATCCCGGAGGAGCTCCGGCAAACGCCTGCATCGCGATCGCGAGGAACGGGCTTGAGGCAGGATTTCTTGGCAGACTCGGAAACGATGATTTCGGTAAGCTTCTGAAGAAGACGCTTGAAGAAGACGGCGTGAAGGTACTCTGCCCTGAACTGACGGACGCGGCGGTGACGACCCTGGCGTTTGTAACCCTGTACGAGGGAGGAGAGCGCTCTTTTACCTTTGTCCGGAAGCCTGGCGCGGATATTCTTCTTGACAAAGACGATGTGTCGGAGGAGATGATTCAAAGCGCGAGGATGCTGCATGCAGGTTCCGTCGGCATGTCCGCGAATCCGAGCCGCGACGCTCATTTCTATGCGATGCAGCTTGCGAAAAAGCATGGGAAACTGATCAGCTATGATGTGAACTACCGCAATATGATCTGGAGCTTCGAAGACGCGAAGGCGGTTGTAGATCAGGTGCTTCCGTATGTGGATCTTCTGAAAGTCTCCGATGAGGAACTGGATTTTGTCGGCGGTGAGGCAAACATACCGGCGCTTATGCAGGAAAACGGCATTACGGTCGTGATTGAGACGCTCGGTTCAAAGGGCGCAAAGTACTTCTTTGGCGGGAAAGAAGGAACGGTTGAGGGACATAAGGTAAAGGCCGTGGACGCGACAGGAGCCGGCGACGCATTCTGGGGAGGATTTCTTTCCAAGCTGCTGATGACAGGGATTACGAAAGCTTCCGACCTGAATGAAGACCTGATCCGGGCGGCGCTTGCCTACGGAAATGCTTCCGGCGGCCTGTGCGTTCAGAAGATGGGCGGAATTCCGGCGCTTCCGACAAAATCGGATATCGAAATTTTCCTTGCGAAATAGGGTGTAATTTATTTTGTCATTTTTTTGAAAAATAGTTGACGAAACCCGAAAGTATGGTATAATTACTATCAGTGCAGTAAAAATACCCAGACAGTTGTATTATGCACAATCTACAACTGGAGGGAGGTTAGGTGTGAGAGTATGTCGAATGTAATCGTAAAAGAAAACGAGACTTTGGACAGCGCTTTACGTCGTTTCAAAAGAAATTGCGCAAAGGCCGGTATCCAGCAGGAAATTCGTAAGAGAGAGCATTACGAAAAGCCGAGCGTAAGACGTAAAAAGAAATCAGAAGCTGCCCGCAAACGTAAGTATAATTAAGTTGTGCACAAAATCCCTGGTCCAAAGACCGGGGATTTTTTACGAAGAAAGCCCAGTCTCCATACAGCGTCCAGGCATGTTTTGGGACTGCCTGTAATATAGTTAGTAATAAGTATATTACGGGCGGTTTTTTATGTTTTTTTTGTTTGAAAGGATTTTGAAAAGTCACAAAGTCGGACAGACTTGTACGGGATTTCTGAGAAGGGCTGCCGCATGGCTTCTTATCTTTGGAATCGGCGCGGGAAAGGCGTTTGTCGTCCATGCGGAGGGGGAACCCGACATTTTGACGCCGCACGCGGTGCTCATGGAGGTTTCCACAGGACAGGTACTGTATGAAAAAAACGCTCAGGACAGGATACATCCGGCGAGTGTGACGAAAGTCATGACAATGCTGCTGATCTTTGAGGCCCTGCAGGAGGGAAGGATCGCGCTGACGGATGAGGTGACGACAAGCGCCTACGCCAGATCTATGGGAGGATCCCAGGTGTTCCTTGAAGAGGGGGAGAAGCAGACGGTTGAGACGCTGCTGAAATGCATTGTCATCGCGTCGGGAAATGACGCCGCGGTGACGATGGCGGAGCATCTTGCCGGCACAGAGCAGGCGTTTGTGGAACAGATGAACCAGGAGGCAAAGCGGCTCGGGATGGAGAACACAAATTTTGTGGACTGCTGCGGACTGACGGATTCCGTGAATCACTACACCTCTGCGATGGATGTCGCGCTGATGTCAAGAGAACTGCTGTGCCGGTTTCCGCAGGTGACGGAGTATTCGCGTATCTGGATGGAGGATATCACGCATGTGACGGCGCGGGGAAGCAGCAGGTTTACCCTGACCAACACAAACAAGCTGCTGCGTTCGTTTGACGGTTGCGACGGACTGAAAACGGGGAGCACGAGCCTCGCGGGCTGCTGTCTGAGCGCCACGGCGGCAAGAAACGGGATCCGTCTGATCAGCGTGGTGATGACGGCGCCGGATACAAAGACCAGATTTGCGGATGCGGGCGCGCTGCTGAACTACGGTTTTTCCAGATGCTCCCTTTATGAAGACGAGGATATGGGGAAGCCCTCTCCCGTCAGAGTAAGAGGAGCGGCCGAGGATTACACGGAACTGGTCTATGAAAGCGGGTTTTGTTACCTGAGTACTTCCGGGGAGGATTTTTCAAAGATCGAAAAGACGCTGGAGCTTCCAGAGGAGATCAAAGCGCCGCTTGCTGCCGGAGAACAGGTCGGTTCTCTCGTCTACATGCTGGACGGAAAAGAGATTGGTCGCATAGCTGTGCTGACGGAGAGGGAAGTGGAAAAAGAGGGGTATTTTAACTGCCTTGGCCGGGTGATCGGACAGTGGATGATTTAAAACCGGCCAGCGTGCATTTGGGATCCCGCCAAAACAAGTCTTTCCTTGTGCCCGGATCTATGGTAGAATGAGAAAAAGATCAGAAAAATACTGCGGGAAAGGAGAGTAATATGGCGGATTTTAAAGTGACACGCTACAGAATACGCGCTGATTATAATGGAAGCCGTTCGGATTCTCCTTTTTCTGTCGTGTTTTTAAGTGATCTGCATGATATGAGCTATGGCAGGGAGAATGAGAAACTGCTTCAGGAAATAAGAAACCAGTCCCCGGAAGCCGTTTTCGTCGGGGGCGATATGATCGTAGGCTCCAGATTCCCCCGCACACACGCGGCGGTCGCCCTCATGGATGAGCTGACAAAATGTTATCCTGTATACTGCGCAAACGGCAACCATGAATACAGGCTCCGTGAGCAGCCTGAAAAATATGGGGATGCGTACGCGGTTTATTCTGAGATGATCCGGAGCTTTGGCGTGCATCTGCTCGAAAATGAGCATGAAAAGCTGCAGATCGGAAGAATGCGGTTTACCGTATGGGGATTTGAGCTTCCGCGGGAATATTACGGCCGGTGGGGCAGGGTAAGCCTGAGCGGGGAACAGATCGGGAAAGCGGTCGGCAGACCGGAGGATGATTCCTTTCATATTCTGCTTGCGCATCATCCTGCGTATTTTGATGCGTATGCCGACTGGGGGGCGGATCTTGTGCTGGCAGGACATTATCACGGCGGAATCGTGCGCGTGCCGGGAGTCGGGGGACTGATCAGTCCCCAGCTGCAGCTGTTCCCTGCGTATTCGCGGGGAATGTTTGTAAAGCAGGGGCATCGCATGATTGTGAGCTCCGGGCTGGGCAGCCATACGGTCAGACTCAGGATCAACAATCCGCCGGAACTTGTCGTCATAGATTTTCTGTGATTTTTGCGCCAGGGCCGGATATGCGGACAGGATCCGGGGCCGGGGCGGACTGCAAAACTGGACAGCAGGGAGAAAAGCATGGGTATACCGGTAAAACTTCAGGTGTTTGAAGGTCCTCTGGATCTTCTTGTGCATCTGATCGATAAAAATAAAGTGAATATACAGGATATTCCGATCGCGGAGATCACGAATCAGTATATGGAGTATGTCCGCCGGATGGATGAGGAAAACCTCGATGTGATGAGCGAGTTTCTTGTGATGGCCGCAACGCTGCTGGATATCAAGGCGAAAATGCTTCTTCCTCCCGAAGTCACAAAGGAGGGGGAGCCGATCGATCCGAGGGCGGAGCTTGCCAGGAGACTGCTGGAATATAAAATGTACAAATATATGGCGCAGGAGCTTCGGGATCGGGAGGAGGCCGCCGCGTTTACAGTATACCGCCAGCCGGATGTGCCGGAAGAAGTGATGTCCTGGCAGCCGCCGGCCGATGTGGATCAGATTCTCGAAAAGGTTACGCTTTCCGGGCTTCTGCTTTTATATCAGGAAATGCTCAAAAGGCAGGAGAGGCGGGTGGACCCGATCAGAAGCAGATTCGGCAGGCTGGAAAAGGAAGAGATCGACCTGAGCGAGACGATGCGGTTTGTGCAGGATTATATTGAAAAGGTCCGCAGATGTACGTTTCGGAATGTCATGGCGCAAAGAAAAGGAAAGCCTTATGCGGTCGCGGCGTTTCTGACGCTGCTTGAGCTGATGAAAGAGGGAAAGGCCGAAGTGCGGCAGGACGGGATTTTTGAGGAGATCTATATTTTTGCCGTGTAGGCTTTCAGGCCCTGCAGGCAGATACAGTTTGCGGCGGAGAGGACAGAAATGAGCAAAGAACTGGAAAAAAAGAAGATGGAGGCTGCCCTGGAGGCGATCCTGTTTGCCATGGGAAATGCGGTGGAAGCGGGAAAACTTGCAGATGCGATCGGACAGGATGAGGAGACGACACGGGAGATACTTGGCGGGATGATGGAAAAGTATCAGGCAGAAGACAGGGGGATCTGTCTTGTCGAACTTGACGGGGCTTTTCAGCTCTGTACCAAGAGCGAACTGTACGGATACCTGGTCAAGGTGGCCAGACAGCCGAAAAAGGCCGTGCTGACGGATGCCGCCCTTGAGACTCTTTCGATCATAGCCTATAAACAGCCTGTAACGAAGATCGAGATCGAAAAGATCCGGGGCGTTAAAAGCGATCACGCCGTAAACCGTCTGGTGGAATATGATCTTGTCAGGGAGCTGGGCAGACTTGACGCCCCGGGCAAACCGATCCTGTTCGGAACGACGGAAGAATTTCTCCGCCATTTCGGGATCAGCTCTCTGGATGATCTGCCGTTTCCGGGGACGGTTCAGATGGATGATCTGAAGGCCGAGGCAGAAGAAGAACTTGAAATGCGGGTCAAAGTCTGACTGTCGTTTCGCGAAGAGAGCCGTCAGAAACAAAAGCATGCAAGATGAAATCAGATAACAGAAAGATTTAAAAGAAGGAGAATCCATCCCATGATAATTTTCGGGAGAAAAAGTTTGTGGTCTCTGATGCTCTGCCTGTGTATTTTTCTGGGAGATCCGGCAAGGTATGTTTCTGCAAATGAAAATGAAAGCACAATGGAAAATACAGGCAGTCCGGACGGGACTGCCGTGAATATGGAACTGTACGCCCGCGGGGCCGTTCTGATGGACGGTGACAGCGGGCGTATTTTATATGGAAAGAACGCGTC
>CANQEC010000119.1 GCA_947594335.1 uncultured Lachnospiraceae bacterium | reverse complement strand
CCGTCTTCTTTGACATTAACTTATTATAACGCCATCACTTTAATGTTGTCAATTTTTTTCTCCGATTTGTACAATTTATTTGGGTTCAAGGTTGAAAACCCCGGCGTAAGCGCATATAATGATGCCAGGGTCGAAAGGTCATGCGTTCCATGTTCACATGGAAAAGCATGACACTGAGACCCAAAAAACACCGAAAAGGAGCCATTTTTCAGGGAAAAATGCGCGGATTTGAGGTGTTTCAGGATTTCGGAAGCACGAAGTGCGGAGAAATCCGTGGCATCATGGGGGCAAAATATCTTTTGCCCCCAGCATCATATAACTATAGACAAAATATTTCAGGAGGTACAAAAATGACCAAAAAAGGAATGCGTCTCACGGAAAAGGAACTGAAAAACGCCCTTGTCGGCGGATCGATCCTCGGAGGCGGCGGAGGGGGATCCTCCCTCAAAGGAGAACAGTACGCGAAAATTGCGGTTGCGTACAGTGATCTGAGACTGGTCGATATTCAGGATATTCCGGAGGATGAGGTGCTCCTGACAGCCTCTCTGGTCGGCGCCCCAAAATCAGCAAATCAGTTTATCTATCCGGCTGACTTCGCCCGGACCATCGAACTGCTCATGCAGAATACCGATCTGAAAATCGGCGGCATCATCACCAACGAAAACGGCGGCGAGGCCACCGTCAACGGCTGGATTCAGGCATCCATGCTCGGGCTGCCCGTGGTAGATGCCCCCTGCAACGGACGCGCGCATCCGACCGGCGTCATGGGAAGCATGAATCTCCACGCCCAGAAGGATTACGTGACCATGCAGGCCTGTGTCGGAGGTAATCCGGATACGCACAACCGGATAGAATGCTTCTTTACCGGAAGTATCGAACATACCTCGAAACTGGTACGTCTGGCCTCCATCGAAGCCGGCGGCCTGGTCGCCGTGGCCCGGAATCCGGTGACGGCAGCCTACGCAAAGAAAAACTGCGCGCTTGGCGGCGTATCCCACGCAATCCGCACAGGAGAAGTATTCAACAAGGGGCTCGAAACCTCCGTGGAGCAGGCAGTGAAGGACGTCTGCGAATTTCTGAAGGGAAAAATACTGGCCAGAGGCATCGTGGAAGACGTCTCGCTGAGTTACGAAGGCGGCTTCGACGTCGGTTTCGCGAAGGTGGACGGGCTGGAACTGACCTTCTGGAATGAGTATGCGACGGCGGAAAAAGACGGCGTGCGGCTCTCTACTTTCCCGAACCTGATCATGACGATCGACGCCCGGACGGGAACTCCTGTGACGACGGCCATGCTCGAAAAAGGAATGGAGGTCTTCGTCATCACCACGGACAAGAAGAACCTCTGCCTGTCCCGGACCATGTACGATCCGGAGCTTTTACAGACCGTCGAAGAAGCTGTCAAAAAGGAAATCGTCCCCTATCTGGAAGTAACCGTATAATGGTTCCCTGCAAAGGCAAAGCGTCCGCAGGCAAAATCTTCTGAATCATCACTGGCACATGACGTACGCGGCTGTTTAACAGCCAAAGCAGAGAAAGGAGTTTAAAATGTTACTGAAGCAAATACTGGAAGCCTACGATGTCCTGGACAACAGCACAGTGTCCGGAAAAGATGTGGAAGCGTATCTTAAATCCATCCGGCCGGATGCCAACGTGGAGGTCTATGCTCTGAAAGGACCGAAAGGCACCACCGACATGGTGAAGGTGCGCATCCCCGGTTCCCGCGGGAAATCCTCCGGCGGAGACGCCCCGACGCTCGGGATCCTCGGCCGTCTGGGCGGCATCGGCGCACGTCCGGAAATGATCGGCTTCGTCTCCGACGGGGACGGCGCCCTGGCCGCAATTGCCTGCGCGGCAAAACTGCTGGATATGCAGAACAAAGGAGATGTCCTCGACGGCGATGTGTTCATCTCCACCCATATCTGTCCGAACGCCCCTACCCAGCCCCATGATCCGGTTCCGTTCATGGGCTCCCCGGTAGAGATGTCGCAGGTAAATCAGGAAGAGATTTCTCCGGAGCTGGACGCAATCCTCTCCTGCGATACCACAAAAGGCAACCGCATGATGAATCTCAGAGGCTTCGCGCTCTCTCAGACGGTAAAAGAAGGCTATGTACTCCGCGCGTCCGACGATCTTCTGGATCTGATGCAGATCACGACCGGGCGCATGCCGTACGTATTCCCGCTGGCGACTCAGGACATCACGCCTTACGGCAATGACCTGCATCACCTGAACAGCATTCTGCAGCCCGCGACAGCGACCGACGCCCCGGTTGTCGGCGTCGCGATCACGGCGGAAACCATGGTGCCCGGATGCGCTACCGGCGCCAGCCATTTCCAGGATGTCGAGGAAGCGGCGCGCTTTATGGTCGAAGTGGCAAAGAACTTCGGCCGCGGAAAATGCCGGTTCTACGATGAAAAGGAGTACGCGCTGATTCAGAAGCTGTACGGCAGCATGAAGCATCTGCAGACGCTCGGCAGCAGATAAGGAGGATTTTGCAATGAAAGCAGGAGCAATCACCATAGGACAGGCCCCGCGCACAGATGTGACCTGCGATATCATGGATATTTTCAATGGAAAGATTGAGCTGTCTCAAAAAGGCGGTCTCGACGGCCTTACCAGAGAACAGATCGAAACCTTTGTGCCCGAGGAAGGCGATTACGTCCTGGTCTCCCGCCTCACCGACGGCACCAGCGTGACGTTTGCGGAGCGCTATATCGTACCCCGGCTCGAGCAGGCGGTACGCGACCTGGAGGCTGAGGGCGTGAGGCTGATCATGGTCTTCTGCACCGGAGAATTTCCGGCGAGCGTATCTTCCGAGAAGATCCCTCTGATCTATCCGGTCCAGATCCTGCACCATGTCGTGCCTCTTCTGACCAAAAAATCCAGCATTATCGCTGTCACTCCCTCCCCTCTCCAGGTGGAGCAGAACAACAAAAAATGGAAAAATTATGTGAATCATGTCGAGACGATCTCCGCGTCGCCCTACGGCGACAGGGAAGCCCTGCTGGAGGCCGCCCGCAAAACCAGAGAGATGGACGGCGATCTGATCGTCCTCGACTGCATCGGCTTTACCCAGGAGATGAAGGAAATGTTCGCCCGGGAGTCCGGCAAGCTGGTCGTCCTTCCGCGGACCCTGCTGGCGAGAGTCGTATCGGAACTGACGGACATCAAAGAGTGAACGGAGGGATGAAGCTTGAAGGATAAATTCAGAGTCGGGCTGATCCGGGTACTGACCACCGGAGACGAAGAATTGCTGAATCTGCACGGAAAACTCCTCATGGAGAAATATCCGATGCTGGACGTGGAAAGCAGATGCATCCCTGACCAGTATGAAGGGATTCACAGCCACGAGCTGGAGGCAGTTGCCGTCCCGAAAATCGTGGAGCTCGCAAAGACGTTCCGGGATAAGGATATGATTCTTGTGAGCTGCGCGGATGACCCCGGCGTAAAGGAGATCCGGGCCGCGCTGCCTGGGATGCCCGTCACCGGAGGCGGCGAGACGACCGCCGCGCTTGCGGTCAGGTACGGGGAAAAGATCGCCGTACTCGGAATCGTCGATTATACACCCAAGGCCTATGAACGGATGATTCCGGACAAGCTGGTGGCATCCCGCCCGAAAGGCGTGCACAGCACGCTGGATCTCATGACGCCCGAAGGCCGGGCAAGCTGTCTCGCCACAGCCATGGAGCTGAAAGAGAAGGGCGCTGATGTTATCGCTCTCGGCTGCACCGGCCTGACCACGATCGGCATCGCGAAGGAGATCGAAGAGGCGACCGGCCTCCCCGTCATCGACCCGGTTCTCGCTCTGGGCGCTTTCGCCGCGTTTGAGGCCGCAAAAAAAGACTTTTAATTAATCGGGCAGGAGGCTTTTCCCTCCTGCCCGTCTGCGCCTGCGCGCTGTATCTCATGTTCTCTGACCCTGTATCTTAATACTGGGATTCGTCGCCGCTGCCGTCTGTGGAGCCGCTTCCATCCGTCTTGCTGCTGGTCTTATTCTTTGAGGTTGAATTACTGCAGTCATTGCAGTTCCTGGAATTTGTGCCGGTCTTATTGCTGGAGCTGGTCGTGCTGACCGTATTGCCGGAACTGGTCGTATTGCTTGCATTCTTGGACATTTTTTTGCCTCCTGTTTTCTTTCTTCTTCTGTCCGCACCCGATCATTTCACAAAGTGCAGACGCATCCTGCGATGCCGGGGACAAAAAACGTTCTTGCCCCCGGGGATACAGCCTGCCGGAGCATTCCTGCCGCGGACTCATCCGCTTTCCGGCGGGTTGTATCATAGTCCTATTATCTCTTCTTTGCGGAAAAATATTCATGCCGCAGAAATTTTTTCTCATCAGAAAGGAACCGCTATCTGATATTTTCCGAAATCACGTTCCAGACATAATCAAGCTCATTTCCAAGCACCCATTCGGCTATTCCCCCGAGGTCGTTCTCCCGCACGAGCGAGGCCCGCTCGGCCACGGTGGAATCATCCTCAAGCCAGATCTGGCAGAAAACTCCGTCCGAATCCGTCCACTCGCCGTACGGCTGCCCGGCGGCATCATCCCAGACGGCCGTCACGCCGTTCTCCTCGAGAACCTCCCACGCGCGCCCCATGCCGAGCGCCCTGCTCGTGACGCTGACCGTCCCGTCCTCGTTCGTCCCGGTGTACCAGAGGCGCGTGTAGAACGGGATCGCGCTGACTACCTTCTCCTTCGGCACTTCCCGGAGCATGTTCGCGATGCCGGTCCGCTCAAAATCCATCGAAGCCACGCTGCCCACGATATCAGACCCGGCATAGTGTTCGTCGTATCCCATCATGATCACGTAATCACAGACGACTCCGAGTTCTTCCCGGTCGTAATGGCGCGAAAAGTCCATCGGAACCGGCACGTCCACCGAGAGAAACAGGCCGTTTTTCCGGCAGAGGATCGAGAGCTCCCGCATGAACTGTACGTAATCATAACCGGCGCTTTCCTGAATTCCTTCAAAATCTATGTTGATGCCGTCGAATCCGACCGAGGATGCCTCCGCGATCAGGTATTCCTGCACCCGGTTCCTCGCCTGACGCGACGCCAGAAGCTCTGTCGTGCTGACATTTTCGCTGAAATTGCTGATCAGCGCCCAGACCTGCAGTCCCGCCGCGTGCGCCTTTTCCACGTAGGCCGGATCCGCAAAGGAATCGATCGCTCCCTCGCTGTCCGCGAGAAAATACCAGGTCGGGGAAATGACGTTCACCCCGCTCATATCGGCGGTATCCTCCGCGAAATTGTCGTTCATCTCTTTGAGATCGATCTGGTGCCAGACGAGATTCAGCCTCCCGTCCATCGACAGGCTGGTATATGCGGGGCCGTCGTACGCGGACGGACGTTCAACGGAAATCTCATCCCCGAGCCGGTTGTTTTTCAGATAACCGACATAACCGTCCGGCGTGACTACCCTGGACCAGTTCTCCAGCCGCTCCACAACGACGACTTCCTCGCCCTTTGAAACTTCGGTCAGGATCGGGCTTTTGACCCCGCCGCGATACCGGACGGCCGTCTTTTTTCTGACGGGCGCGGCCGTCACTGTCTTGCTCCCGTAAGTAATCACAAGTCTTTCCGGTTCCTCAAATACCTCATATGTAAAATCGGAATACCGGCTGAGAAATTCCAGGGACAGATACATGCCGTCTTCTTCGGTCTTCAGAATCTCATAGCCGGCATCCTGCGCGGTTCCGTCCACCGCAAAGGACGTGCTTCCCGGCGCGATCTCATAGACCTCAAGCGGGGTCGTAAACAGCATCAGCCCGACCGAGTCATCCCAGTGGAACCTGGGATTCAGCTCTGCGCGGACCACATCATAATCCACATAAAGCCTGCCGCCGATCCTGACCGCTCTTTCCTGCGCGACATGATCTTCCACAACCACCGCCAGTTCATTTTCTCCAAGTGTCCCGAAATATTCATCCGCCCCCATACGTTTTCGCGTGGGCATGAATCTCACCATATATATGATCAGGATCCCCGCAAGCACGAGACAGGCCGCAATCGCCGCCGCCCGCACTTTGGGAGTTTTTTTCTTTGTTTTCTTCACTGTGCTGCCTCTCTCCTTCTGCTGCATAAGTCTGAGAGCCGTCCGTCTGACGGCTTTTGCGTGATTCTTTTCAGTTATAACATAAATAGTCTGATCTGCGGTTAAATTCGCGCATTTTATAAAAAATTAAGAAGTACCTGCATACAGGGGGAAACTGACGCCCGGCAGCTTCTCTCCTTTCTTATTCTTATTTCTGATTAATCTTCACGAAATTGATCCGCCTGATCTTTTCTTCCTCATCGCTGATAAAATCACGCATGTAAATCTGTTCTTCAGCAACCATGCAGGCGTCCACGATGTCTTCCGTTCTGCACGGACAGCCATCCAGAAAGAGCTGTGTACCTTCCCTCTCATAGCCGCTCAGTTCTCTGAACAGTGCTCTCGCGTCCGCAGGATTATAATACTTGTGTTTCCTTCTTTTCATTTTTCCTGCCTTTCCCTGTCTCCGCACGGAAATTTCCATATGCTTAAGGTGCGACTGTGATATATTCCCATGAAATCCTCTTTTGCGGAAGCAGACGCTTCTCTGAAACACCCCGGAAAAACCAATCCGGCAGTTATTTCAGAATCTACTTGCGTATCAAAACAAAATTGATTATAATGCGTAAAAGGGTATGCGAAAGGATATATGGAATCATCATAACACTATATGGACAGGGCAGCACAGCGGATTTTGCTGATGAACCTTGGACGATAGTCCGTATGACCGGAGCGGCCATCCGCCATTCGCATGGCCTGGCAGGATCACCGCCGACTGGAATCAGAATTTCTGAAAGCAGATAATAAGATTCTTAAACAGCTATAAAGAGTATCCTCCTTTCTCAAAGGATGACGCCATATAGCCTCCCGTACGATTATTATATACAATATGGGCCGATTATGCAAGTCTTTTTACACATTTTTATCCACTTTACATCCAGGCCTGACTGTGTATATAATAGTAGTGGAGCAAACGCAGACGATTTTTCCGCATGGAACTATTTTCCATGTTTGTATTTTATGGGTAAGGATGTGATTGAATGAAAATCGAGAAAATCAGTGACAAACAAATACGCTGTACCCTGACAAGAGAAGATCTTGCGAGCAGAGAGCTGAAACTTAGCGAACTGGCCTACGGCTCTGACAAAGCAAAAGA
>CANQEC010000118.1 GCA_947594335.1 uncultured Lachnospiraceae bacterium | reverse complement strand
GCCCGGCTTTTTTCCGACCAGTCCTTTTCCCTGTATTTCTAACCTTCCCATTCATTTTTCTGTTATCTTTCATTCTGCCCTCCCCTGCCGCTGTATGCCGCACCCATCCTGACCCGAACCGGTGCCTTTGGGGACAGACAGAAAAGAAAGATTCCCTGCTCCCATTATAACCACAGCGTTCTTTTTCATCAAGTGTTTTTCATTTATGGTATCTGATTATTTTTTATATGCTGTATTATTCTGGATTAATTCTGTTTATGCGTTGATTTTAGAATTTTAGAATGTCACTGGATATGTTTAATGTTTCTTAATTTTATCATAGATATCCTGAAATGTCCATACTTTTTTGAATCAGATTAAGGAGACGATTTTCCCTCCTGCTCGCCGCGCGGCCCGGGTGCTGCGCCAGCAACTGATTTCCTTTCACGGGCCTGTATTCTGATCGAGCAGGAGGCGGCTTTCCCTCCTGCTCGCCGCGCGGCCCGGGTGCTGCGCCAGCAGCAATTTTCCCTGCCCGGGCCTGCGCATAAAAACGGAAAACAGCCATGCCCTGTCGATAAACCGAGTATGGCTGTTCTCCTTGTTGCCCCCTTTATATCTCTCCCTTCAGATATTCCTGCCTCCCGCCGCGCAAAAACACCGGGATCGTACCGATCGGCGCCGCCGCCTCGATCGTCCGACCGCCCTCGTACCGCGTCCCGTCGGAAGCGCTGATCCAGAATGTCCCTTCCGGAAGGTAAACGCTGCGGCTTTTAGCTCCTTTATGGCAGACCGGCGCGACCAGAAGATCCGGGCCGAACAGATAGGCGTCTTTGATCTCCCAGCACTGCGGATCGTCCGGAAACTCATAGAACATGGCGCGCATGACCGGCGTCCCTTTTTCGTGCGCCTCGCGCATCAGGCTTCTCGTATAGTCCCGCATCTTTTCCCGGATGCGGATGTATTTCAGAAGAATTTCGTAATTTTCCTCGCCGAAACTCCAGATCTCGTTACCCGCGCCGGTACCCTCGCGCACCTCACCGGCACGGTTGACGATCTCCTCAACCGGCTGCCGGCAGCCGTGCAGCCGCATAACCGGACAGAACGTGCCAAACTGGAACCACCGCACCAGAAGCTCCTGGAAATCCGGATCCTCCGTCACGCCGGCATGGAAACCGCCGATATCCGTCGTCCACCACGGAATACCGGAAAGTCCCATGTGGATACCCGCGCAGATCTGTTTCCGAAAATCCTCATAGGTTGACATAATATCTCCGCTCCAGACGAGTGCCCCGTACCTCTGGCTCCCGGCCCATGCGCAGCGGAGCAGATTCACGATCTCCTTCTGCCCGTTCTTCTGCTGTCCCTCATAGAACGCGCGCGCATATTCCCGGGGATAAATGTTCCCCACTTCGGCCACCGAACCCGCGTAATACCGGTAATTCTCAAAATCATAGGTGGTAAATTCCGGCTCAGCCTCGTCCAGCCAGAACATCCGGATCCCAAAATTCGCGTAATTCTTCCTGCATTTTTCCCAGACATATTCCCGGGCGCGCGGGTTCGTCGCGTCCATGAAAACGTTGTTACCATGGAAATTCATCTGCACGTCGATCCCGGTATTGCTCTTGACGAGCAGGCCCTGCTGCTTCATCTCCTCATAGTTCTCGCTGCGCCAATCCACCTGCGGCCAGACGGACACCATCAGCTCGATCCCCATCTTTTTAATCTCCTCCGCCATCTCACGCGGGGCCGGGAAATACTCCTCATCGAACCGCCAGTCTCCGCACCTCGGCCAGTGATAATAGTCGATTACAAGCACGTCGATCGGGATTCCCCGCCTTTTGTACTCCCGCGCGACGTCAAGTACCTGCTCCTGATTGTAATACCGCAGTTTGCACTGCCAGAAGCCAAGCCCGAATTCCGGCATCATCGGCGCTTTTCCGGTCGCGTTGGCGTACGCTTCCACGATCTGCGCCGGCGTGTCGCCCGCCGTGATCCAGTAATCCAGCTGCCGCGTGGCCATAGCCTCCCACTGCGTCGTATTCAGTCCGAAATGAACCTCCCCGACCGCAGGATTATTCCAGAGAAAACCGTACCCGAGGCTCGACACATAGAACGGGACACTCGCCTGAGAATTTCTGTGCGCCAGCTCCAGATTACAGCCCTTCAGATTCATGATCTCCTGCTGATACTGTCCCATTCCATAAAGCTTTTCCTCCGGGTCCGACACGAAGCTTGCTTTCAGAGAAAACGCTCCGCCCGGAAGCGGCTTGAATTGTCTCGCCTTCTTCTGCAGGGCTCCCCCGTTCGGAATCTCCTGCAGAAGAATTTCTCCCTTCTGATTCCGGAACGTGATCTGCAGGGCTTTCCCCCACTCCTGCACAGTCAGCTCCGCGCGGATCCTTCCGTTTCTGATCTCAGCTCTGCCATCCCCGATGCGGATCCTGACTTCATCCCCGGAAGAGGCATCGTCCGGCGGCAGCAGCGCCCCCTGCCCCTCCGTGATCTCGCCGAGGATACAGGATCTCACGCGCAGGCTGTCCGCGCCCCACGGCGACACCATAACCGTTTCTCCGTTCTCCCGGAACACGAGACTTCCGTTGATCTCCTCAAAGTAATTCATATATTTCCTCCTATTTCATTTTTAATATTTATAATACATTTGTCTGCTTTCTGCATAGACCTCTGATCCGTTCTTTTCTGAGGCCAATATAGCATATGTGAAAAAATCTGTACAGGAATTAAAGACCGGAAAAGGTACCTCCCATGAACTGATCGAGGTGAACGATAAGTAAAAAAATTTAAATTTTGCGGCCCGCCGTTGCTGTCACTTTGCCTCCCGGTAGTACTGCGCCTGCGCCTCCCACAGCTCGTAATACTTCCCTTTCCTGTCGCCGTACAGCTCTTCATGTGTCCCCAGCTGGATCAGCCGCCCTTCGTGGAACACGGCAATCCGATCGCAGAACCTGCAGGAGGAGAGCCTGTGCGAAATATAGATCGCGCCCTTTCCTGCCACCAGCTGGCTGAACCGCTCATAGATTTCGGCCTCCGCGAGCGGATCCAGTGCCGCAGTCGGCTCGTCAAGGACCACAAACGGAGCATCCTTATAGAGTGCGCGGGCGATCGCAATCTTCTGCGCCTCGCCGCCGGAAACGTTTACCCCGTCTTCCGCCATTCGATACAGGGGCTGCCTGAGTCCCTTCGGCAGAGCACGTGCCCAGTCCCCGATACCGGCCTGTTCCAGGCAGAAAGAGACACGTGCCTTATCATATGTTTCCGATGCCGCCACATTCTCGCCGAGAGGAAGCGCCAAAAGCTGAAAATCCTGAAACACGACAGAAAATAATTTCCAATATCCTTCCTGGTCGAATTCCCGGATATCCTGGCCGTTCAGAAGGATACGCCCTTCCGTCGGATTGTAGAGCCTGCAGAGCAGCTTGATGAACGTCGTCTTGCCGCTCCCGTTCATCCCGACTACCGCCATGCGTTCGCCTTTTCTCAGCTCGATATTGAGATCCTGCAGCACCATCCTGTCCGTCCCGGGATAGCAGAAACCGACATGCTCAAAACGAAACACGCTGCCCTCGTTCACATCCACAGGCTCTCCTCGCGACTGTTCGTGGCGGTACAGAAGCGGATCCTCCCCTTCCCCGATGAAGTCCAGATATTCTTGGCAGTGCGGACCCTGCATGCGGATATGCTGGACAGAATAAGCCAACATACGGATTCCTTCAGACAACCGCGTAATCGCGCCCACATACTGCACAATGCTTCCCACCGGATAAAGACCCGCCAGCGCCCGCATGCCGACCATGACATACGCGAGACAGCTCACCGCCTGGGCGATCACCGCCTGAACCGCATTCGATCCCGCCTGAAAGTCCCCCTTGGAAACAACATATTTTTGAATTTTCCCGCTAATCCGCGCATACTGCCGCATGATCAGTCCCTGCTGCCGATACAGGCGGATATCTTTGGCCCCTTTTTTCTCGTCCGCATATTCCTCCAGATAATCCAGTTTCGTATATTCCTCCGCGAGTCCTCCCATGCTCTCTTCTTTCATTTCATATAGCTTTTTCTCAGACCTCGCAGAATACCAGACCGCAGCAGCGACAAAAACGGCTATTGTGAAGATACCCCAAGGAAACCGTTCTCCTCTGACAGGCTGCAGGATGGGCAATGCGAATGCGATTGCGCACACGGTCGTCAGAATCCCCTCCGTCAATGCCATAAATACGCCCGGCAGCTCCCACGGGCCATAGAAATATACCGATGACGCCCGATTGATCCGTTCTTTCGCGAGGCGCAGCGAAGAACCCTCCACTTCGCGATAGTCCGCCCACATCATCGTCCGCGCCATCTCCTGATACAGCTTCCAGTACAGTTCCGTACCCTCTATGCTCGTGAAGCAGGCGATCAGACGTTCCAGAAGATACAGGCCATAATTACATACGACCGCGACAATGACCCACCGGATCACATCGTTCCGTTCCGCCCCGCTGACCAGCACATTCAGGATTCGCGCGGAAAAAAACAATGCGACAAAAGGCTGCAGCGTAAGGATCAGCCTCGAGCAGACGAACGACGGCAGGTTCAGCCTTGTCATGCGTGTGATCACCTGCGCCATATGGAAAAGGGAGACGATGCTCTTCCTGAAACTGATTTTTTCTTTCTTTCGCAATTCGCTCACTGAAAAGCCGCCTCCTTCGCGTCTGGGGGATTTTCCCGGTAATACCGGCTCTGCGTCTCAAACACTTCCGAATACTTCCCTCCCCGCGCAAGAAGCGTCTCGTGAGTCCCCTCCTCCACGATACGGCCATCCTCCATAAAGAGAATCCTGTCACAGAACTGTGTGCTCGCCAGCCGATGCGAGATAAAGACAGACGTGTTCCCTTTTGTCAGCGTATCGTATTTCTGATACACATTATTTTCCGAAATCGGATCCAGCGCCGCGGTCGGCTCGTCAAGGATCAAAATGGGCGCGTCCTTGTACAGCGCACGTGCAAGCAGCAGGCGCTGCTGTTCTCCTCCCGAGAGATTGACCGCCTGGTCATCAATCTCCTTTACGAGCAATGTATCCGTTCCGTGCGGCAGGGAGGCGACCCAGTGATCCATCCCGGCCATATGAAGGGCATGCTCCAGGCGCTCCCGGTCCTGCTCCTCCTTCGGGACTCCTGTGACATTGACCGATACACTCGCCGGAAACAGGTTTATCTCCTGAAATACCGTTGCGAACAGATTATAATACTGCGTACGCGAAAACTTCTCCGCAGAAACTCCATTAATCAGGATCTTTCCTCTGGTCGGGCGCAGCAGTCCGCACAACAGTTTCACGCACGTCGTCTTGCCCGCGCCGTTCATGCCCACGAGAGCGACCCGCTCTCCCTTTTCGATGTGAAAAGAAAGATCATACAGGACATCTTTTTCGCTTCCCTCATACCTGTAAGAGACATTCTCAAAGGTAATGCTGCATGAAGACTCTCCGGATTCCTGGCGGACTGATCCCTCCGGCATTTCCACATCCGGCATCGCAAGATATTCCCGGATGCAGGAAACATCACCCTTCAGCAGCCAGAGCTTCTGCATCTGCTCCATAACCTGTCTGATCCATGTAGAAAAACCAAGCACGGCTCCGATATAGAGCACATACTGCGCTACGGTAATCCTGCCGTCCAGAACCATCACGACCAGGAAGAAGTAAGCGCTCAGCTCCACAGCGATCCCTGTCGCCGCCGTGATCACTGCCGACAGGAAATTCGCCTTCTCCATCTGCATATACTCCCGGCGAAACAGCCGCTGCATCTGCGTGAACCGGTCCTCAATCCACGGAGCCATGTGATACAGGCGGATATCTTTCCCAAGCTTCGCTTCGGAGGATGCGCCACAGATATAGCTTAAGCCACGAATCCCCCTGCCCCAGTAATTCCTATTTTTCAGCCTCTGTTTTTCCCCAAGATTGGAGAAGCGCAGGCTGACAAAGGTTGACGCAGCCATCAGTACAAGCAAAGCCAAAGGAAGCCCCCTCAGAATCGATAGATAGAGCAGAAATCCGAAAATACCGGAACCGAAAAGAGCCAGATTCCGCCCGGCCTGCGCGATAAATCTCGCCTGCATGAAAATGTAGTTGTCTGCCTCCTCATACCTCCCGGAGATCCTCTTGTCCTCCAGATTCGCATAGTCGCAGCTGATCTTCTTGCGCAGAAGCATATTATGGAGTACATGCTGCAGGACTGTCGCTTCCGCTTCCAGAATCCCGTCCGCATACCGCTCCAGGGCAGTAAACATCACCATCACGCCGCCGAGCAGCAAAATCGCCGCAAGAAGCTGCCGGACCGCTCCATCCTCCGTGACAGCCCGTACGACAAGGTTCGGCATCCAGATACCGATAAATGGCAACAGAACCTTCAGCGGAATGTCAAGGATCAGGAATCGGAACGTGCGCGGCGTATTTTGCTTCATAACAGACAGCAGGAAACACAGATTACCCCAAAGCGTATCCTTACTCCGCGCAAAGCCTTCTTTCTCCAATTTGGACACCCCCTTCTGCAAAAAGATATCCCGGAACCCCTGCGGCAGGCCCGCGATACTCCAGTCCATACATCTTTCTGCATTTCCTGGCCATATAGACAATCGGATGTATCACTGCCTGCCTCCAGTACTTCCGGGACACCTGTCATCGCAAATGCGGATTCAATTTGAAAAAGCTGTCTGGTCCGTCAGCCCTTCACGGCTCCGATCATGACGCCCTTCTCAAAATACTTCTGGATGAACGGGTACACGCAGAGGATTGGGAGCGTGGACACGATGATGATCGCGTACTTCACCTGGTCGGCCGCCGACTGCGCGTAGCCGCCCTGCACGCCTCCGTTGCCGCTCGCGAACGCCTGGTTCAGCAGAAGGATCTCGCGCAGTACGGTCTGCAGCGGGGCATGGGCCGAATTGCTGTTGAAGATCAAAGCGTTGAAATAGTCGTTCCAGTGGTAAACCGCATAATACAGGATCAGAACGGAGATCACCGCTTTTGACAGCGGGAGCACGACCTTCGTAAAATAAGTAAAATGCGAGCACCCATCCAGGATCGCCGCTTCATACAGATCGTCCGGTATTGAATTCTGTATAAAGGTACGCGCAATGATCAGGTTGTAGGTATTCACGGCCATGAAGACGATCAGGATCGTCTTTGTGGAGATCAGGCCAAGTTTACTCACGGTCATATACAGAGGAA
>CANQEC010000117.1 GCA_947594335.1 uncultured Lachnospiraceae bacterium | reverse complement strand
AGCTGCGAAGCAGCAGCGCACTCCGTGGACTTATCTTTATATTTATGGTGCTGCCGGACATGCCCGGCATGAAAGTTTACTTTACATACGGATTGTAAATGACCTCGCCCGTTTCCTGGTCACGGCTGAAATGCTTTGCGTAATCCCAGCAGATCCCGGCAAATTCCTGGTACAGGCCGTGCGGGAGATAATCCGTAATATTCAGGCCAACCATGGGCACATCCTTGTCATTGTATTTATACCATGTGCGGGACATATACTCGTTGTTCAGCAGAGTTTCCGTGTACTCATCCGCGCGGAAGCCGGACATCGGATATGTCTCAAAATCGTACTCTACCTTATCAATCCCGTTTAGTTCCAGATAGTCGTTGATACGGGCCTGATAAGAGGTATTGATATGCTCCGGATCATACGGATCGTCCGGATTCGGAACAGCGGCATGGCCGGAAATTCCTCCGAATCCGCAGAAGTCGTAGGTTGCGGTTGTAAAGAGGATTGGCAGGTCAAGATCGTCCGTATTTACAATCTCGTCGTCCGTATTGAAGATCGCAGCCGCGTTGGGGCATGCCGCCGCGAAATACTTCGCGTTTCCATTGATCGCGTGCAGGGTTGCGCCGCCTCCCATGGAATAGCCTGTCACATATACGCGCTCCGGATCCAGAGCCGGATATTTATTCAGGAAGTATTCAACCACCGGCGGCAGAGCGTCAAAGCCGACTGTAAACATACTGCCGTGAAGAGGCGCGATCATCGCGAAGCGCTCCTCGCCCGCCAGCGTCATAAATCCCATTTCATCCATGTACTGAAGCGGATCATCTCCGCCGCCATGGAGCTGCAGCCACATCGGAACCGTGTGCTCCGGGGCCGTCCCGTTCTTTACTTCTTCCGGCACTACCTCGTACCACGTATCAATGTAGGCGCCAACCTCGGCAGGCTGCCCGAACAGACCCATGGTCCCTTCCTTGATGCTGTAGTCCTTAAACGTATCCTGGCCGACAAACTCTTCGATCACCAGGCCGTCGTCTGTCTTATAATTAAAGAACGCATTGCGCTTTCCAAGCGAATACGGAGCCGAGTTCCAGTTGCGGGATGTGAAATCCTGCGAATACGTATGAAGTCCGGCGAGTACGACGGGAACACGCATGTTCTTGATGAGCAGATTGTAATAGCCATAATTGATCTCAGCGGCGGCGTCCACTGTCTCCGTGTTCTTCACCAGTACCTTCTGCTGTTCCATTGCCTGGCTGAAATAAATATCCACATCTTTTTTGTAGCCATGGCGGTCTGTCTCATTTGCTTCCTGATACTTTCTAAGCGCAGTCTCGGACGGATTTACCAGATATACCGGAACAACGCCCGCCACATCGTGAATGCGGTCCATTTTGCCTCCAATGAGGATCATGCCGGCAACGCGCGTGATATCGTCGTATGTGGGCGCAATGTAATTATTGATAAACGTCGCACCGTCCCCGATGCCGATCACATAGCGGTAGGTCGTGCCTCCATAGTAGGCGCCCTCAGCACAGGTGAACGTCTCCTCCCCTATCTGGGTTGTACCGCCCAGATTGCAGGAGGCCGCCTGCATCAGGTAGTAAGCGCGGGCGTCCTCCGCGGCAAAGCTCTCGCCAATCGGATTTACAAGAATAATGCTGCCTTTTGCCTCCTCGATAATATCGATCAGGCCCAGAGACTGCAAATATTCCTGCGCCGCTTCCTTTGACTCAAATTTTTCGTCCGTGTAAACCTGAAGCACCGTGTTCTTGCGGTATCCGGCGCTGGTTGCCGACCAGCGGGCAGCGGAGCGGTAGATATAGGTTGTCCCGGCAGGATATTCCGCGAGACACGGATCCGAGACATAGTTCCCGCCCAGTTCTTCCGCCATCGCCTCCGGCCCGTTCACGCAGGCTTCCTCAAAAGTCTCAAAGCTGGATTCGTTGGAAGAAAACTGCACCTGCGCAAAAGCGGTGGTGCTCATGGCGTAAAGTGCCGCGGCAAGCGCAAAGCCAAATAATTTTTTCATGTACATCAAACCTCCTTTACTTTTTAAGTTCAGTATTCCTTCTTGACCTTCTTTCCTTTTCCCAACTGGGTTGCGCCGATGGGAGATCCTTTTTTTACATCGCATCCTCCTCTCTTTTGCTTATCTTCGGCAGTATCAACAATCCCCGATTCTTTCGTTTCGATTTTATTGCAGATTGCCCAATATAAGTCGAAATACGTTAATTATTTTTATATATTTTACCATAAAAATTCGTTGATAAAATTCAAATTTATTGGATAATAGTTATAATTCTTTCATATTGGACAAATAAAGTTTGTTTTCTTTTGAAAATATTACGTTTTCTTTTGATTTTTCTGATCGGACAGGTCCGCGAAAAAAGCATCCCGTTTTGGGATGCTTCTGTCTTAATAGGCCCGGGTCTTCAAAATGCTTTCAAGATCCATGTCCGCGTCAAAATAAGTTTCTTCGATATACTGTTTTTTCTCCAGCACCTCTCCGGCTTCCAATGCCTTTACCGCCCTGGCAAGCAGGGAACCCTGGAGCGGATTACACTCAAAAACCGCATTGATCTCACCAGCTTTCATCGCCTCCAGCGCCGCGCGGACCGCGTCAAAAGACAGAAGGATGATATCTCCGTTCGGTCCGCACGTCAGTCCGGCCTTATGGATCGAATCAATCGCGCCAAACGCCATATTGTCATTCTCACAGACCACGACGTCTATATCCTCATATGTATCCAGGAAGACTTCCATGACTTCCTGTCCCCCGGCCTGAGTAAAATCGCCTGACTGCATGGCAAGCATGTTCCAGTTTTCATGATCCGCCATCACATTCGCAAAACCTTCGGTTCGTCCAACCTGAGCGCTGGATCCCATCGTCCCCTGAATTGTAACGATACGGATTTCTTCATCGCCGCGTCCCTGCTCCTGCAGATAATCCGCCAGCCATTCTCCGGCACGTTCGCCCTCCGCGCGCATATCAGATCCGATCCAGCAGGTATACAGATCTTTCGGGGCATCTGTCTCACGGTCCACCAGGATCACCGGAATCCCGGAATCTTTTGCCTCCTGAAGCACCGCGTCCCAGCCGGTCTCAACGATCGGCGCAACTACGATATAATCGACCTCCTGCATAATAAAGCTCCGGATCGCCTTGAGCTGATTTTCCTGCTTCTGCTGAGCGTCCTCAAAAATCAGATAGAATCCGTTCTGTTCCGTCAGTGCGGTACGTACGGATACCGTATTCGCCATGCGCCAGTCGGATTCGGCTCCCACCTGAGAAAATCCTACCACGATCAGATCCTCCGCCGGCTCAGGCTCGCTCTGTCTGTCAGCACTTTCTCCTGCCTTCTTCCACCCAAATGAACAGCCCGTGCAGAAGACAGCCAGAAATAAAAGCATTACTGTTCCTGTAAATCTCCGCATTTTTGACCTCCCATGCAGATGACTGCCAAAACCTCATGATTATTTGCCGCTCTTAGTGATCTTCGTTTTTATTGCCGGGATCTCAACACGCACTTCGGTTCCCTGCCCGTACTTGCTGGAAATCCGTATACCGAAATCCGAGTCATAATTCAGCCGGATCCTCTGCACAACATTGAGAAGTCCGAAACCGGACGGATCTGCGGACGCACTCTTTTTGCAGGCCATCGCCTCCTGCACCTCGCGCAGGCGGGCCTCCTCCATGCCAAGGCCGTCATCCTGCACCAGAAACACAAGCCGGTCGGAATTCAGCCGGCCCGTCACCCGGATATGGCCCATACCGCGCTTGTTCTTGATCCCATGGTAAAGCGCATTCTCCACGATCGGCTGCAGCGTCAGCTTCAAAATCTGATACTGATACATTTCCTCCGGAATATCGATCTCATACTCCAGAATGTCCTGATAACGGAACTGCTGGATCTGCAGATAACTGCGGATATGCGACTCCTCTTCCTTCACAGTGATATAATCGCGCCCCCCGCTGAGCGTCGTGCGGAAGAAATCCGAGAGAGACGAGACCATCATGATGACCTGCTCCTTCTGCCCCGCCTCCGCCAGCCAGATGATCGTATCCAGCGTATTATACAAAAAATGCGGATTAATCTGCGCCTGCAGAAGCTTCTGCTCCATCGCGCGCAGGTTCAGCTGCTCCACCCGGATATCCTCCACAAGATTTCCGATCCGCTCCACCATCTGATTGAATCCCTCCGCAAGTTCGGAGAATTCCTCGTCTCCGTCGGACAGTTCCGCCCTTACAGAAAAATCCCCCTGCCCTGCCTTTCTCGTGACCAGCTGAAGCTGCCAGATCCCGCTCGTCAGGCTTCCCTTGATCCTCTGGCTCAGAAACAGACCGCCTGTCAGGATCGCCACACTGATCAGGATACTCAGCCCCAGCGCCGTCTGGACATCCGCCCGCACACCCTGGCGCAGCGTCTCAAGCTTCCTGGCCTCGTGATAAATATAATCCTGAATCTTCTCCTGGATCAGCTCCGTCAGGATCCGGATGTTCAGATCCAGACGTTCCAGGTTCGTCTCATACATTCCGCTCACCTTTGCGTCATGCTCAATTTCCTCGACCCTGCTCTCCAGGGTATTCAGGCTCCGAACGATTCCGCCCAGCTGATTTTTCACGCTCTCGCTGTCGGCGTCCCGGGCAAGCTCCTGGAAAACCTCTCTCGCCTCCGTGATCAGTTCATGCGGCAGATTGACGTCCACGAACTCAGAAGCGCGCTCTGAATTAACCACGATGACATACATCGTGTAGTCCACATCCTCTTTAAAATGAATATTGTAGGAATTGGCGCTGGTGATATTGCTCACGATCACATCGTAACGCTCGGAAAACTGATAGACCATGAACAGCAGATACACGGTCATAAACACAAACGGCACAAAGCAGACCAGAAGAAGGATATTCAGTCTTCGGTTCAGAGAAGAATTTTTTCGAAACATGGCACCTACTCTTTCCTGCGGTTCTTGTATTCAGTTGGACTGCAGCCCACGACCTTTTTGAAAATATAGCTGAAATAATGGGAATCCCTGTAGCCGACCTCATAGCCGATCTCCGCGGTCCGCAGGCTGGAACACATCAGCAGCTCCTTCGCCCGCTCAAGGCGGACAGAGGTAAGATACTCCACAAAAGTCTGTCCCATCTCCGCGCTGAAGATCGCGCTGAAATAGCTGGTGCTGACGTTGACCTGTGAGGCGACCGTATTCAGAGACATATCTTCCCTCTGATAATTTTCCTGGATAAACGCACACGCTTCCTCTAGTATGACGCTGTAGCGTTTCCGGGCATTGCGGTCACGCAGCTTCATTGTCTCCGTAAACAGCGCCACCAGAAGCCTGCGCATGTTCTGACCGAATGCCGCGTCTTCCACGACCACATTGATGTCGCGGTATTTCGGCGGCAGGTCATCTGCGCTGATATTCAGTCCTGCCAGAAAATCCGCGGCCGAAAAATACAGATCCATCACCATATACTGGCGGTACAGCAGCGACTGATAGTTCTGCTCCCCGGTATCCAGGAAATACTCCTCGAGGAAGTTTTCCACCTCCTCAAGCGTTCCGCTGCGCAGAAACCTGTCCACCAGCTCCCTCTGAGATTTTCTGGACCGTATGCTGCTGATATCGATCTTTCCATCGTCATGCTGGTGAAGCCTGACAATGTCGTCCGCCCCGATCACCTGATTCGGCTCTGTGAAAAACCGCCCCGCAAAAGCTTTGCCCGCTTCCAGATAAGAACTGCGGATATCGCCCAGACGGTGCACCGGCTGCCCAAAGCCTCCGAAATATTCAAACTCACGGTACTGTCCGACCAGCAGCTTCAGCTCTTTTACGAACTGTTCCAGGCGTTCTTCTGCTTCTTCGTCCGATCCAGCCTTGATCAGAAAAACCCAGCCCTCCGATGGTCCCCTGTCAAACATCAGGATATAATCACGCTCTGCCGACAGGCGGGCGACCCGCCCGGCCGCGGAGGCCTTGGCCTGCGAAGGCCCCGACACACTGTCGTCCCACAAAATCTCGAACAGAAGCACCTGGTAAGAAGATGCCGTAAAATCCATCCCGACCCGCTTCGCACCCTCCAGGAGCTCCGCCGTAGACATTTCGTTCGCGATCAGCGCGTTCCAGAGCTTCTGCCGCTCCAGGAGTACATTTTCCTCCGTCTCTTTCTGGTAGCGTTCCAGCATCCGGTCCTGCTCGCGCTCCTTTTCGATCAGCTGGCCAACCTCTTTCACCGCCTCCAGAAGCTTTGAGGAATTGATCGGCTTGAGCAGATACCGCGTAATGCCAAGATCGATCGCCGTTTTTGCGTAATCAAACTCGTTGTATCCGCTCAGGATCAGAATTTTGATCTGCGGCAGCTCGTTTCTGATAATGCGGCTGAGCTCCAGCCCGTCCATAAACGGCATCCGGATATCTGTGATCAGAATATCCGGCTTTTCCTTCTTAATAAGCGGATAGGCCAGCTCTCCGTCGCTGGCCTCCCCCACAAACTGAAATCCCTCACGTTCCCAGGGAATATTATTTTTGATTCCGTTGCGAATGACCACTTCATCCTCTACAAGAAATACTTTCAGCATAGCAATGATCCTCTGCTTTCTCCTATCCCTTTCTTCTCTGTTCCCGTTCTCTTATCTCAAGCTGGATCTTCTATACCTGTCCATCCGCGGCACCCGGCGCTGACGCTGCCGGCACGTGATCCGGTTCCAATAACTCCAGTCTATCTCAAAATTGCATAAACAAACAAGTGGTTTTTTATTGGTTTTTGTTCAAAATTTTACTATATGTGGGCCTGCGCACAGAAAGAAAAAAAAGAAAACGGCGCCACATCAATGGTCACCGCTTCCTACTTTTCTTTTATGCTGCGTATAAAGTTGAGAAAAATCCGCCGTTCTTCCTCATCCATATCATTCCAGGCAGATACAATTTCCATCTGCGTATCGGTCAGATCAGTCACCGCATTCTTTCCCGCAAAAAACTGCGCAAGTGAAATCTGAAAACCGTCACAGATTTTGACGAGCGTTGGAATAGTCGGCAGACATTTTTTACTGATAATTTTTGACAATGCAGTCTGGCTTATTCCTGACAGCTGTGACAGTCTGTATCTGGAAATCCCCTGTGAATGGCATAAATTCACGATCCTGTCCGCTATGAAATCATCAAGGTCCAATAAAGTACACCTCTCTTTTTCAGAAAATGCACTTATATTTTACCTTTTACTTTCCTGTTTTATTAGTCTTGTTTTAGTTCTGTAAATACTGTCTTATAATTTAGCAACAGGATAAAAAAATAAGAGTCCGGCCAAAAGGCATGGCCCGCAATCTGCAGAAGCTGCTTCAGACATGGCAGTCCGCCGCACCGATAATCGGGCACCCTGGCAA
>CANQEC010000116.1 GCA_947594335.1 uncultured Lachnospiraceae bacterium | reverse complement strand
ATGGATTTCTTCCCATTTTGTGTAGGTCTGATTCCAGAATACATTCCCCCATGCATCGTTTAAGGCATCCAGCGTGATATATTTTCTCTTCAGGAATCTCCGAAAAGCGGCCGTATCGCTTTCCGAATAAAAGTAATCCATCGCGCAGTTCAGCTCATTGTCGATCTGCCACCCGATTATGCACTCCCTTTTCCCATAATGTTCTGCCAGTTTTTCCACTATTTCTTTTGACAAATCAATATATACCTGAGAATTGTAATTATAATGTCTTCTCATGCCGTGCCTGTATTTTACGCCGTCAATTCTCGCATTTAATACCTCGGGATACTTTTCCGTCAGCCATGCCGGAGGAGCTGCTGTAGGAGTACAAAATATCACTTTCATTCCTTCTTCTTCCGCAGCATTTAAAAATTCATCAAAAAAATCAAAACAGAATCTGCCTTCTTCCGGCTCAAAAATGCACCAGGAAAACTCTGCGATTCTTATAACGGAAACTCCTGCTTCTTTCATGCGGATCAGATCCTCGCGCCACATTCCTTTGTCCCATTGTTCCGGATAGTAGCACATGCCCATGGTCAGCTTATCCCATACATAGTTCTGATTGGTATCCATATCATTTCCTTCTCTCTTTTTCTTTCGGAATTTTAAAACAGATTTTCATACCAGATTCTTTTTTACTTTCAATCTGAACTCTGCTTTCTTCCCCATAACATAAAATCAGTCTTCGATATACATTTTTTAATCCTATGCCGTTTTTCGCGGTTTCGGAATTACACTGCTCATATAATTTATTAATCTCCTCGCTGCTCATGCCTATTCCGTCATCCTCGATGCAAAAACAGATCCACTGCCCGCGGTCTTTTATTTTTATCAGTATAGTTCCCTTTGTTATCTTTGGCTCCAGTCCATGAATAATGGCATTTTCAATCAAAGGCTGCAAAATAAAATTAGGGATCTGATACTGCATAATCGTCTCATCAATCTCGTACGTGACAGAGATCCGTTCTCCAAAACGATATTTCTGAATTAACAGATAATCTTTTACCATATGTAATTCTTCTTCGATCCTGATAAATCTGTCGCGCTTTACCATTGCGCGCAGCAGCTCTGCCAATGCGACCACCAATTCCGATATTTTTTCATTTTCATTCGCGAACGCAAGCCATCCGATCGTATCAAGGGTATTATACAGAAAGTGGGGATTAATCTGCATCTGCAGAAAATCAATCTCTGACTGCTTCTGCATGATCTCCATCTCATATACCTGTTTGATAAGATTTTCAACATTATCAGCCATCCGATTGTACTCATGGCCGATCATTCCCAGCTCATCCTTTGTCGTCACGTCCACCCGCTGCGATAATTTCCCCTGTCCGAATAACTGCATACTGTGCAGCAGGCTCCGCGCAGGTTCCGCCATCCTTTTCGTAATGAAAAGAATAACCAGCAGGCCGAACAGAAGAAAGACAGCCAGAATCCCTGTAATAACCGCTATGATGTTATAAATATTTTTGTAAAATTCTTTTACCTCGATTACTTCAACCAGCGTCCACCCGTTCTGCATTTCCTGTCCCGGATACAAAAAAACATTTTCATTATCTATGATTCCCCTCCGGACTCCGCCGCTCTCCGAAAAATCACGGATATTATACGGAAATACCTTTCCGATCTCTTCTCTTTTCCCGGAAGAGATCACCGCGTTATCCTCGCCGATCAGGTAAGAAATACTTGAATATTCGGAAGAATGTTTTTCAACAATTTCCCCAAAATACTCATTTTTATACACGATATTGATATATCCAATGGGGCGCATCGTTACCAGATCCAGAATAGCCTTGGCAATACAGATATGATGATTCTCTCCGGTCAGTTTCCACAGCGTACTTCCGTTCGCTTCGTAAATCTCCTCTTCCGAAAACGCATGCTCGATTTGCTTTCCTGTAATCTGTTTCAGCGTATATTCATATCCGTTTAATGAAATGATGCTCAGCGCCAGAGAATCCGCGCCAAAAAAAGTACATCTTTCCAGTTCGCTGTTTATTGTCTGCCGGACGCTGCGCTGCTGGAAAGCAGACAGTTCTTCACTATCCACTTTCCTCAGCTGTTCCTGGATGATAGAGCTGGAAAGAATCTGAATATTCATATTTTCAATGTCTTCAATCATCATATTCAAATTATTTGTACTTTGATCTGTCACGTCTCTCAGATAGGCGCTTGTAACCCGCTCAAACCCCTGCCAGAAAACAATTAAAGCCAAAAGTGAAATTCCTACGCTGCATATCGTACTCACAATAGTAAAAGCAAGCAGCATTTTTGCGCGAACACTTATAAATTTCATTTTTTCTCCTGCAGCAATTCCAAAACCAATTTCAAATTATATGTCTGTCTTGTATCCCGGCTCCTTTTATATTCTCTTGGAGTACAGCCCACTACCTTCTTAAAAATCTGACTGAAATATCTGACGTCCTGGAAACCGGACTGTTCGCTGATGTCCCCGATCCGCACGCTGGTATCTTCCAGAAGATTAATCGCATGCAGAATACGGATGCTGTTAAGAAGATCGCTGAAGCCGTACCCTGTTTCTCTTTTGATCAGTCTTGACAGATAAGAAATCGAAAAATGATATTTCTCAGCAAATGAATTTAGCGTGATATCCTGCGAAAAGCTCTGCGCCATGTCATTTAAAATTTCACTCACCTGCGCATTTATCCCGTGAAAATAATGGCTGATCTGTCTTTCCAGATTCGGTCCGTTCATTTCCGCCTCATGCTGGCGTACTATATTTTCCTGGTACCTGTTCCGCTTCAGCCTGCCCGCGGCCCTTGAGACCGTTTCAAGAATGTCTTTCGGCATCAGAGGCTTCAGCATATAATCCGCCACCTGGTTTTTTATTGCCTGCTGCGCATATTCAAATTCTGAAAATCCTGTAAGAAGTATCACCGCGCAGTCTATTCCGCATTCTTTTACATATTCCGCAAGCTCCAGTCCTGTAAAGCCTGGCATTCTTATATCACTGATTATTATATCAACCGCTTCTTTGATCAGAAGTTCTTTCGCCTGCAGTCCGTTTTCCGCCTCATAGACCTTTTCGATCCCAATTTCGTTCCACGGCAAGGAAAGCATTCCCTTTCTGATCGTGATCTCATCATCTGCAATCAGCAATTTCATTTTACGTTATCCTTTCACAGCGCCTGCCACCATACCTTCCATAATATTTCTGTGAAGCCATATATACACGATAATACTCGGAATTATAGTAATGATTACAGCTGCAATCTCAACCACATAATTTGTCGCATACTGCCCCTGAAATTCTGTCAGTCCTACCGGGAGTGTCATCTTGGATGAATCTGTCAGAAAAATCTGCGGAAGCAGAAGATCATTCCAGACATTGATAAAATTTACAACCGCGACCGTCACCAGCGACGATTTTGAAATCGGCACAATGACCTTGAAAAAAATCTGATAGATGCTGCATCCGTCAATGACCGCCGCTTCCTCAAGCTCTCTTGGGATAGAACCCATAAATCCGGTCAAAATGAAAATCGCCATTGGAAAGGACACCGCAATCTGAGGAAGTATTACCGCGGCATGCGTATTCAACAAACCCGTTTTACTGAACATCGTAAACAGAGGAACTATCATGGCATATACAGGGATCATCATCCCAAGAAGAAAAATATTTAATGTCATCCTGGACAATTTCCAGTCCATTCTGGTTATTGCATATGATACCATACTGCTCAGGATCACAGCAACCACAACTGTCGTGAACGCAATAATAACGGAATTGCCAAAATACAGAAAGATCTTTCCTTCTACAATCGCCTGAATATAATTATCAAACTGCATTGCCGCCGGCAGTCCCCATGGATTTTCGAACAATTCAGTATTCGATTTAAACGAACTTAAAAACAGCCACACCATAGGAAACAGACATAACGCCGCAAAACCGATTAATACAATATACTTTACTGCCGTCAGAATATTTTCTTTTACAGACTTTTTCATCATGCTTCCCCCTTTAATAATCCGCCTGCTCTTTTCCGAAAACAAAATTGGACAATGCCACGGAACAAATACATAATAAAAGCAAAACCACACCAATCGCGGCAGAGTATCCATATTTTAACGTCCGGAATCCCTGATAAAACATATAAGTGGACATCAGCTCCGACGCGTGATTCGGTCCTCCGCCTGTCATGACCGCTACCAGATCATAATATTTTAAAGCGCCTGTGATAATCAGCACGGCATCGACCTTTAAAATCGGTTTAATCAGCGGCAGGGTAATGCTTGTGAACTGTTTCCACTTGCCTGCCCCGTCAATTTCAGCCGCCTCATAATAACTTGGAGAAATGTTTTTCATCGCCGCAAGCTGGATCACCATGTGGTATCCGACGAACTGCCACATTACAACAAAGACAATACAAAGCAGAGCGGTATTTTTATCGGCCAGCCATGCGCTCTGAAGATCGCCCCGCCCAATAGCCGACAGGATTTTATTAAGCAGCCCGAATTCTGAATTATAGATAAAAGTCCATGTCATGCCGACCGCTACTCCGCAAATGACACTCGGCAAAAAAAATACGGTCTGGAAGAAATGGCTTCCTTTCACCTTCTGAAACAAAATATTGCCGAACAGCAGCGCCAGAGGAAGATGTGCGATCAGAGATCCTATAACCATCAGTACGTTGTTTCCAAGCGCCTTTACAAATACCTTATCCTTCAGCAGATTTTCATAATTCTTCAGGCCGATAAATCTTCCGGGACTCATTAAATCCGTCCTCAGCAGGCTCACATATATGTTATAGCCGATCGGAAACAATACAAACACGGAATATATAATAAATGCCGGCAAAACAAATACAGCTATGCTTTTCTTATTTCCAAATATTTTTTTCATATGCATCCTCCAGTACAATACTATAGTCAAAATGGCCGGCTGCCATGTCCCTGATTTTTCAAAAGGACATACAAAGGAGCCGCCGCAGAACGCAGACAAATCACAATATCCATATGGGATCCCAAAAATAATCCCATAATATATCGGTACTGCTGTATAATTCTGCGGCGGCTCCCTGCACGATCAGCGGTCTGCCATATCCTCCGAGTACTGCTGCAGTGCGTCAAACGCTTCCTGTGCGTCTTCTCCGCCTAAAACTGCAACACACGTATTATTAAATTCCGTGCCTTCTTCTGCTCCATACTGTCTGTCCCACCAGGGGGTAAGTCCGTTTTGCGTATTACAGATATTCATAATATCTCTCATCAGAACAGACAGTTTATTTTCATCGATCTCCAGATTGATCGCGGGAATTTTTTCACTCCCATAAAGAAGTTTTTCCTGAACTTCCGGGGAGGTCCAATACTTCAGAAGCGCAACCGCGGCATCTTTATTCTCACATTTCTCCGCGACGGCGAAACTGGTGCTGAGGGAACCTACGGAAACATTCTCATACTGCGGATCATATGCAGGCATTACAAATGCCCCGCCTGCTTCTCCAAGCCTTTCCGTTACATTCGCGGCGTCCCATGTTCCCTGAAAATACATGGCGGCTTTCCCGTTTAGGAACATATCCGTAGTTTCCTCCGGGCTCATGCCAATATAGCCGTCCTGGAAATATCCGGCGTCAGCCATTTTGACAACTTCTTCGGCTGCTTTTACATGAATTTCGTTATTCCATTTTTCTTTTCCGTCAACGATATCATAAAACAATTCCGTCCCTGACATTCCGCAGGCTATCTGCTGAACAAACTGAGCCGGTATCCATGCGTCCGCGCCGCTCATGGCCATCGGAACCACTCCGTTATTTTTCAAAGCCTCACAGACCTGCAGAAACTCATCATAGGTCGTTGGCACTTCCACATTGTTTTCTTCAAATATTTCCTTGTTATAAAACATCACGCACAATGACACCTGTGTTGGGATGGCATAGTTTTTCTCATCAAACATCAGCAGCTCCAGCGTTCCCTCCGCAAATGAGTCCTTCCATTCCGCATCGTCTTCCAGATAGGATGTCAGATCCGCTACCTTTCCGCCGTTTACAAATGGCTCAAGATAGGCCAGTTCATATGTGAAAAAGACATCCGGCGCATTGTTGGCTGCCATCAGTGTGGCAAGCTTTGTTTTCAGCTGCTCGTTTTCATAATATTCTGCTTCAACTGTCACCCCATACTCATTGTTCTGATTAAACTGATCAATGATCTCGTTGTAATCATCTACAAAGGCGTCTGCTTCCGTTCCCATAAGCATCAGCGTAATCGTGTTATCCGATTTTGCAAAAGCCTGCATACCGAACATACCTGAAATCAGAGCAGCCGCCGTTCCTGCCAGAAACATTTTCCTTTTCATATACCGTACCTCCGTTTTCTTTGATTGATGCTGTCATTTTACATTATCCCCCTCGCAAAAAAAACATTCCTTTTTGTCCACTTTGTCAAATATTTTGTCCTGTCCGAGAATTTTTTGCCTTAAATTTACAAATTCACAGGGAAGGAGGCGTTTTTTTCTCCTGCTCATCCGCGCGGCCCGGGTGCTGCGTCAGCAGCTGATTTCCACGCCCGGCCCTGCGAAAAATTGAAAGAAGACCGGTCTGTTTAATTCAGACCAGTCTCACACAAAGCGTAATCAACTTTTATTCATGGTGCTGTCCTGCCTCCAGGACATGATTTTTGCATTACAGGAAATTCCGTCCTGGGACACAAAAAGCGCTTCGCACACAGACACGCAGGAATTTTGAATCTACATCCCGCGCTTCGCGTACACTCTCTTCTCGATCTGGCGGAATACCGTCTGATCGATCACAATTCCGGTCAGCACAATCACGATCATAACCAGCATAACCTGATTGATATCCGCGAGATTCCGCCCGGTGATCAGCGTCTGTCCAAGTCCCGTGCAGGTAGTCATGACCTCGCCGGACATGAGCGCTCTCCACGCAAACGACCATCCCTGCTTCAGCCCGGAGACCATCTCCGGCAGGCTGGCCGGAAGAATAATCTTCTTATAAATCTGCCGCTTGTTCGCCCCCATTGTTCTTGCCGCTTTCAAATAAATGGACGGTACATTGCGGATCGCGTTGTCCACCGAGATTGCCATGCCAAAAGCCGATCCCATCACGACCACGAAAATGATGGCCTGCTGCGTAAGCCCGAACCACAGGATCGAAAACGGCACCCAGCAGATACTCGGCAGCGTCTGGATTCCCATCACAAGCGGACGCAGGTTCCGGTGCAGATACTCAAAATGATTCATCAGAAATCCCAGAACCGTTCCGATCACAAGCGCGATCAGATATCCGATGGCTCCGCGCACCAGACTGTACACAATCGCGGCAGCCAGCGATCCGTCCCCCGCCAGCCCGACAAAGCTGGTCCACACGCCGGACGGAGACGGCATCGCATAGGATTTCCAGATGGAGAGCAGATCCACACCTGCGAA
>CANQEC010000115.1 GCA_947594335.1 uncultured Lachnospiraceae bacterium | reverse complement strand
GTGGTCACGCATAACCTGGGCGTTGCAGCCTATATGTCGGATTATATTGTGGTCATGAAGATGGGCCAGACAGAGGACGAGGGCGACCGGGAGCATATGCTGCATCAGTCGGAGAATCCATATACAAAGAAGCTGCTTGACGCGGTTCCGTCGGTGGGAGGTGTGCGCTATGTCGAATGAGAAAGAACTGATCCTGGAAGCGAAACATGTGACACGTAAGTTCCCGGCTTCCAACAACCGCGTGCTGACTGCGTGCAACGATATCAATCTGAAAATGTATAAAGGAAAGACGCTGGGGCTTGTCGGAGAGTCCGGCTGCGGAAAGAGTACCTTTATGCGCTTTCTGGTGTCGCTGGATACCCCGACAGAAGGAGAGATCATCTATCGTGGCAGAGACATCACAAAATTAAAAGGAGAAGAGCTGCGTCAGAACCGCCAGAACATCCAGATGGTATTCCAGGATCCGGGCGCGTCCTTTAATCCTAAGATGAAGATCCGCGACATCATCTGCGAGCCGCTTCTGAATTTCAAGCGCATCAAAAAGAGCGAGAAGGACGCGGTTGCCCGCAAATATCTTGAGATGGTGGATCTTCCGGGCGATTTTGCCGACCGCTATCCGCATAACATGAGCGGCGGGCAGAGGCAGCGAATCGCGATTGCACGGGCGATCGCGCTGGAGCCGGAGATCATTGTGATGGACGAAGCGACCTGCGCACTTGACGTTTCCGTCCAGAAGACGATCATCGAGCTGATCGTGGATCTGCAGAAGAAAAAGAATATTTCCATCGGATTCATCGCGCATGATCTGGGGCTGATTCAGTCGTTCGCTCATCAGATCGCGGTCATGTACCTGGGGAATATTGTGGAAGTTCTGCCGGGAGAGGCGATCGGGGAGGCGAAGCATCCCTACACTCAGGCGCTCCTGGGCGCAATTTTTGATATTAATATGGATTTTTCCAAAAAGATCGAGAGCATCGAGAGCGAGGCGCCAAGTCCGCTTGACGTGCCGCCGGGATGTCCGTTCCAGGACCGCTGCGAGCACTGTATGGAGATCTGCAAAAAGCAGAGAGCGCCGCTTACGGATCTGGGGCCGGAGCACCAGGTGGCATGTCATTTATACATATCAGACAGGGGATGATTTCTATGTCTGATATACGCTCTGCGAAGGTTCTGAGTGTCGGTGGCGCTCGTTTAAAACCGACCGAAACGAAGTAAAGACCCGGAACGGAGTGGAGAGCGCAGGGATTCGAAGCTGAGAATGTCTGCTGATGCAGATCTGAATCCCGCGCAGGACTCGCGGGCGGGTCTTGAATTGGAGGAATAAGAACATGAACAAATTGAAGATTTCAATATGCGCGGCAGCTTTGTATCTGGGAATGACCTCCTGTACAGCTGTCTTTGCGCAGGGACCGATCGACAGCGCGAATATGCAGATTCATAAGATCGGGGTTCTGGTATACAGCGTGACCGATCAGGAGGTGATCTCTTTCCGCGATTACCTGAAGAACTACATCGAGGAATGTTTTCCGGATGTCGAGTTTCTGTATTCCAACAGTATTACGAGCGCGGAAGAAGAGATGGACTTTATCCAGACTGTCAGCGATGAAGGGGCGGAGGGGATTCTCTCCTTCAACAGCTATGATCTGGCTGCTGAGGTGGAGCTCTGCGCCGAAAATGAAATGTATTACATGATGGCTTCCGGCAGTGTCTCGGAAGAAGCGTTTGCTTCCGTGGAAGACAATGAATATTTCCTGGGTATCGCAGGGCCGGGAAGTGAGATCGAGTACCAGGCTGGAGCGGACATGGCGCAGTTTTTCGTGGATCAGCAGGCCGGAAATGAGTATTTCATTTTGAGCGGCGGCGCGTCCATGGAAAATGAGATGCACAAGGAACGCACGGAAGGAATTCTGGATACGCTGCAGGAAGCGTACGGCGTCACTTTTGATCAGACGTCGGAAGAACTGTCAGTATCTCCGGAGATCGTTCACGCGTCCGCGGGAGATCTGACGGTCTGCATCTGCCCGGGCTATCTGGACTTTGAGGCATTTCTGACTCCGGCGCAGGAGGAGTATAAGAAGGACACATACCCTGTGGTTATGTCGGTGCTTCCGATCTCCGAGATGTACAATACGGTTCGCGGCGCGCGGCTTGGCCTGATCGACTGCTACAACGAGAGGAATCTGCAGCTTTACAACGAAAAGAATCTTTCCTATCTGACCGGAAAATACTGTTCCATCATCGGGCCGTCGTTTGCCGCCATGTACAATGCGGTGACCGGTTATGCGGCGGATTTCCGCGAGGACGGCAAAGCATTCCAGCTGACGCAGGGCTTCTGGACCTCCGACAGCGCGCAGGACTACATGGAAAAATATGCCCTGGCGTCCAGCATCGCGATCAACGCATACAACTATGAGGATCTGCAGAACGTATGCAAGGTGTATAATCCGGACGCGACGCTGGATATGCTGAAGGATCTGGCGCTCGCTTACACGTTTGAGGACGCGCAGAGCCGGAGAGGGCTGTGAAGGACATGATGTAAAAATCTCCGGAAATATCCCTTTGGTGTGGATATTTTCCGGGGATTCAGGGAAAACTTCCTGCTTTTTGCAGACGGCAGTGTCCATTCGAATTGTTCTGAGTGCAGATCTTTGTCTCTGGCATCATGAGATTGAATTAAAAAGTTAAGGAGAGCAACAGTATGTGGAAGATATGCGGCTATGAACTAAACAGAGGCGAGAAGCTGCAGGTCATGCTCCACCCGAACGGAAGGGAGTATGAGATCCCTGCAACTCTGATCTGCGGCGCACAGGAGGGAGTCGGGATGACGCTGCTGATCACGGCGCAGATCCACGCGGGAGAGTATAACGGAACTGCGGCGGCCATGCGCCTGGCAAAAAAGATCGATCCGGAAAAGCTCCGGGGAAATGTAATCCTGATGCACTGCGTGAATACAACAGGCTTCTGGCAGCAGGTTCCGCGGTTCATCCCGCAGGATCACACGGATCTCAACGCGGACTATCCGGGAAACGAGAGCGGGACGATCGGGCAGCAGGTCGCGGCCTGGTTTGTAAAAGAGATATTTCCGGCGGTCGATTTTATCGCGGATCTCCACGGGGGCGGCATAAGCGAGACGCTCGCTCCCTGTATTTTCTTCCCGCGCGCCCCGAAGGTGAGGGACTGCGCGCTGGAAGCGGCGAAAAAGATGAATGTGAAGTACCTGCTCGCTTCCTCAAACTCCGTGGGAGAGTACGGCTACGCGGCCAATTGCATGGATATCCCTGGATTTATTCTTGAGTGCGGCTATGGCGGACTGACGCGCGAAGAGTGGGTGCGGCAGGTGCAGGAGTGCATGGAGCTTCTGCTGGATCATTTTGATATGTATCTGATGGAGCCGCCTGTAAGGAAAAAATACAGAAAGAAATTATTTGAGGAAACAGAATATCTTGAGTCTGACATGCGCGGCGTCTGGTATCCGGCTGTCTGCGAAAACCAGAGCGTGAAGAAAGGGGATCTGCTCGGCGAGCTCGGCGATTTCTTTGGAAATATGAAGAAAAGATACTATGCCGTCGGGGATGGAACCGTGATCTACTACACTTCTGGGATGAGCGTGCTCGAGGGCGACGCGCTGGTGGCGTATGGGCTGGAAGATTCCGCGGAGGAAGTATAAGAAAACATGCGGGAGGTATTGTGTACATGCCTGCCGGTATTGTCTGGAGGGTTCTGCGCATAAACAAGGGCAGCTGTTCTAAAGCAAGGCAGCTGCCCTTAAAATAACTGCAGGGGATTCTGGTCGTTTTTTCTGTCATGACGGAAGTTCTCCTTTTTCACATATTCAGCAGGAATCAAAACTACCGGAATCCTTTTCCCTGATGTGTGAACAGAAGTTTTACTGTATCGAAGTCTGTTCTGCGAGAACAACCCTGCATCTCTTCTTATAGCAGGCGATGCCGTATTTCAGAATAACCGTATAACCTTCATCGGTCAGAAACTGCTCATAGTGATTTTTTTCAATCTGTCGGAGAGCGTTCGCGCACTGCTCCTCCAGCCGGTCATTTTCCGCATATTTCACCTCAATAATAATACCTGTCATGCTGTCCTCAATCTCGATCATGATATCACAGTATCCGTCGCCTGACTCCGCGTTTGAGGTGACCGCCCAGTCATCCATATAACGCAGCAGTCCGAGAAGGTAGCCATGATAGAAATTTTCTTTCATCGACTTTTTTACATTTGTATCGCGGATGCTGATCGTTTTTGAGAGAAAAGCGGTAAACATTTTTTCGATTCCTGCGGCGTCCCCATTTGGAAACAATGCGCAGAATTGCGCCAGCTTTTGAGGTTCCCGCGCGGCGTTGTCATGGAACCATTCGTAAATCTGCTCTTTGAAGATTGTCCGGATCTCCTGGTTCGGTATTGACAAAGTCAGAATCCCGCGGTTTGTGCCTGCCGGGGGTTCGCGCTGCGTCAGATATCCGGTCATAAAAAGAACACTCCACAGATTTTCCATCGAATCTTCCAGCTCGGAATATGTGAGAACGGGGCGGATCTTTTTCTGAACGGATCTGCCCTCAATCAGTGTCTCAATATCCCGCCTTTGTGACAGGCCTTTTGTCCGGCGGATAAATTTTCGCACAATGTCGTTGCCGCTCGTGTTGATCCAGTACGGCTGCGGGCCGGCGTCCCGGTTTATACGGAGGTCATAGCAGTAGTTGATCACATCCCACGGGCAGTAAACTTCCCGGCTGCCGAAACGGTAGCCGTCATACCATTCCCGGACAGAACCATAGTGGTCAGATAAACCGTAGAAGGCAAGCATTTCCTTCACTTCGGTGTCCGTGAAACCGAAATATTCATCAAAAGCAGCATCCATGATCGAGTGTACTTTCACGTTGTTAAGGCCGGTAAAAATACTTTCTTTTGATACCTGGAGACAGCCGGTGAGAACGGCAAAAAGGAGATTTTCATTGGATTTCAGCGCCTGGTTCATCAGGCCGCGGATCAGTACGATCATCTCATCGTAATAACCGGCAGTATAAGCTTTATCCAGCGGCACATCGTATTCGTCGATGAGAAGGATGACTTTTTGCGCGTAGTGAGCAGAGAGAAGATCCGATAAAAGGTGAAGACTGCTGATCAGGATCGAATCTGACATGGCAAATCCTTCCGGTCCGATTTCCACCATGCGCCGATACAGCTCCTTCTGACTGTCTTCAAGATTTGGACTGTCTTTCAAAAAAGAAAATCTCTGTGCTTCCATACCGATCGTTGTGCGCAGCATTTCCCGTGCCGCCGTAAAATCGGTTCCGCTTACCCCTTTCAGCGAGATGAAAATCACAGGGAATCTCCCCATATATTCCCGGCACAGCTCTTCATCCTTTGAGATCAGCAGCCCGTCGAACAGAGAACGGTTCTGACCGATTTCAAAGAAACAGCGCAGCATATCCATATTCAGTGTTTTTCCAAACCGGCGGGGGCGGGTGAAAAGGCTCACTTCGCTCCAGTTTGTCAGAAGATCCCTGATGAGTCTGGTTTTGTCTGCGTAATAAAAATCCTGCTCGCGCAGTTTTGAAAAATTATCGATTCCTACCGGGAGTTTTTTCATTTTCATTGCCGGATCCTTTCTTATATGTATGAGAAAGAAAATGTTCAGTCTGGCATATCAGTTACCTTTTTGGATATATTATAAGCATATTCTGGGATAATATCAAATAAATTCACATGGGAATAATGCGTCTCATCTCTGTTTGTTTTGCATGTATTCGAAATTATAGAAAGCGGTTGAAATGTGATTTTTATATTTATGTGGTTCCTCTGATGCGCATAAAAAACGCCGAAAATTGTATAAAATTGATTAATTTTTTGGAAAGTTTGCAATATTGACGAATCCTCAAAAAGTTATATAATAATAGGCGAACGAGGGCGTTGTGGTGCGCAGGGTGTGCGCATTGCGGCGTCTTTTCTTTTTATAAAAGCCATCTGCGGTTTTTATAAAAAATAACAACATAATACTCCGGAATATTAGAACAATGGCGTTGCGGGGATCCTGATCAGATTCCAGGCAGCGCCCCTTGCATTTTAGGAATGTCTTAAAGAGGAGGAAAATATTATGACGAATGAAATTTTTGAGGCTGTGAACAGTCAGCTTTTCGGCGTATGGTTTCTGATCGGCGCCGCTCTGGTATTCTGGATGCAGGCCGGGTTTGCCATGGTGGAGGCAGGCTTCACAAGGGCGAAAAACACCGGCAACATATTGATGAAAAATCTGATGGATTTCTGTATCGGAACCGTGATGTTTATCCTGATCGGATTTTCACTTCTGCTCGGCGAGGACATGATGGGACTGATCGGAAAACCGGGCTTTGACATATTGACGAATTACGCGAACTTTGACTGGTCAGGCTTCGTGTTCAACCTTGTGTTCTGCGCGACGACGGCGACGATCGTCTCCGGCGCGATGGCAGAGAGAACGAAATTCCTGTCCTACTGTATTTATTCCGCGGTGATCTCCGCGCTGATCTACCCGATCGAGGCGCACTGGATCTGGGGCGGCGGCTGGCTGTCGCAGATCGGCTTCCATGATTACGCGGGTTCCACGGCGATCCATATGGTTGGCGGCATCTCGGCGCTGGTCGGCGCGAAGATGCTTGGACCGCGTATCGGAAAATTTGAGAGAGATGAATCCGGAAAAGTTGTAAAGGTCAATGCGTTTCCGGGACATAACCTTCCGCTCGGCTGCCTCGGCGTGTTCATCCTGTGGCTTGGCTGGTATGGATTTAACGGCGCGGCCGCGACGAATGTCGATGAGCTCGCGAGCATTTTCCTGACCACAACGATCGCTCCGTCTGTCGCGACGGTTGTGTGTATGATCTTTACCTGGCTGAAGTATGGAAAACCGGATGTGTCCATGTGTCTGAACGCATCCCTCGCGGGTCTTGTCGCGATCACGGCCCCGTGCGATGTGACGGACTGTGTGGGAGCGCTTGCGATCGGCTGTGTCTCCGGCGTGCTTGTAGTATTTGGTGTGTGGTTCCTGGATAATGTGCTGCGCGTTGACGACCCGGTGGGCGCCGTGGCGGTTCACTGCTTTAACGGTATCTGGGGAACGATCGCAGTAGGTCTGTTCGCGACATCCTCCTCACCGGCTTTTGCGACGGCAGGAATCCGTGAGGGCCTGTTCTACGGCGGCGGATTTACACAGCTGAAGCTTCAGCTGATCGGCTTTGCGGCAGTCGCGGGCTGGACGCTGGTGACGATCACGATCGCGTTTATGATCATCCGGGCGCTCGTCGGGCTGCGTGTCAGCGAAGAGGAAGAGATCGTCGGACTTGACTCGACCGAGCATGGACTTCCGTCCGCGTATGCTGGCTTCAGTATCATGGATATCTCCAACACAATGACGATGCAGGTGAACGAGAACACGAACCTTGGAATCGACAGCTACGAGG
>CANQEC010000114.1 GCA_947594335.1 uncultured Lachnospiraceae bacterium | reverse complement strand
GAGCAGACATCTGTCTCAGACATGTGTACAACTGGATTATAACAAGCTCCCGGTTAACATATTTCCCGACAGCCCCCTTTCTTTATTCCACTGTTTTTCCTCAGCAGGTTGCCCCGCCTTTCACGTTCTTCTCAAGAATCGCCTGTTTATCGATCTGCGAGTTCAGAAGTTTATCCTCGACATAGTCAAATCCGAGACGGTTGATGGTATCCGCGAAGCGTTCGCCCGTGAGTCCCTCGTCGCGGAAGAGAAGGATCGCGCGCTCGACGGTATCCATCACTTCTTCTTCCGAAAGGAACAGTCTGGAGAGCGGCTTTCCGTGCGCGGTCTTCTTGCCCCAGCGGCCGCCTATGCAGATCCTGTAGCCGTTCCGGTATTCCTCGGTCACGCCGAACGGACATTTGCCCTTGCATCTGCCGCAGTTGTTGCAGGCCGCGGAGTCCACGTTCAGCATGCCGTCCTTCACTGTCGCCACCTTGATCGGGCAGGCTGTCTCTACCTGGCATTTCTTGCAGCCACGGCACTTGGAGAAATCGAACATCGGCATGCGCTGTCCGATGATGCCCAGATCGTTCAGATCAGGCTTCACGCAGTTGTTCGGGCATCCGCCGACCGCGATCTTAAATTTATGCGGCAGAGTGACGGAATGATACCCTTTGTAAAAACGTTCGTGAATCTTTGTGCTGAGGTCGAAGGTGTCGGCCAGGCCGTACTGGCAGGTGGTACCCTTGCAGGAGACGACAGGCCGCACGAGGGATCCGGTTCCTCCGGTCTCCAGTCCGTGTTCGGCGAGGAAAGCGATGATCGCGTCGGCGTTCTCGTATTTGACGCCCTGGATTTCCATGGTGAGGCGCGTGGTCATCGTGATTTCGCCGCTGCCGAATTTCTCCGCGGCCTCCGCCACCGCGTGATGCTCTTCCGTCGTGATCTTGCCGTTTCTGGTGATCACACGCACGTTGAACACGTCATTGAACCGTTTGTCCTGCAAAAAGCCCAGTCCTTTCAGCCGTTTGATCTCCTCAGCCGGGAGTTTGCCGTCTTTTGGCAGGGCGGTTTTGATCACATTGAAGGTGGCGCCGCCTTCGAGAACCTTTGTATTGGTAAAGCCGAGGGCTCTGAGCTTGTTCTGGGTGAGGTATCCTCTCTTTCCTTTGGCACAGACCAGAAGAAGTTTGTCGTCCTTGCTGTATTTCTCCGCTTCCTCCGCCGCTTTGGTCAGGTCAAGCCACTGCGCTCCCGGGATGGTCGGAGCCGGATGCGCGTCGATCACCGTATAGTTCTTCGCCGCTCCTTTTGCGTACTCAGCCGGCGTAAAGCTGTCGATCCTGCCGCTTAATTTGTTCAGAAGGATGCCGCAGGCCGCCGCAAACGGGTGGATCGCGGTGGAGAACGGAGGCGCGTAGGCGAAATCCATGGACGCGAAATCTTCCGCCTTCAGTTTTGCGCTGATGCCGACCACCGCGATATCCGCCATCTTGTCCACAGCGCCTTCTCCGATGATCTGCGCGCCGAGAAGCGTGTGCGTGTCCTTGTCAGCGATGAGCTTGGTGATGAAGCTGCCGGCGCCTGGATAGTAGTGGGCCTTGTCGTCATTTATGGCTACAACGGAAACGGGATTGAATCCGGCTTCTTTTGCCTGCGCTTCCGTCAGTCCGGTTCTGGCAGCGTTCAGATCGTCCGCCAGCTTCACGACGCCTGTGCCGAGGCAGCCGGGATACGTGGTCTTTTCTCCGCCAAGAGAGAGGGCAAGCGCCCGACCCGCGATATTGGCCGTGGAACCCATGGCGGACCACTGAGCTTTCCCGGTGATGCGGTTTTTCACCATGGCGCAGTCGCCGACCGCATAGATGTCAGTAAGATTTGTTCTGCCGCATTCGTCGGTGACGATGCAGCCTTTTACCATCTCAAGGCCGGTATCCGCGAGGAACCTGGTCGCGGGGCGGATTCCCAGAGCAAGCACCGCCATGTCAGCGGGGATCTCTCCGGCGGAGGTCTTTATGCCGGTCACCTTTTCTGTTCCGCTTATGGATGCGAGCGGAGTCCCAAGAAGGACGCGAAGCCCCTTTCCCTGCAGCTTTCTGCGCAGATAGTCCGCCATTTCCGGATCAAAAAGATTGGGCATCAGCTGATCCGCCATATCGATCAGCGTGACGGAGAGGCCCTTTTTCATCAGATTTTCCGCGATCTCAAGGCCGATAAATCCGCCGCCGGCGACAACGGCTCTTTTGCAGTTTTCGGCGTAATCCCGGATCTGCACCGCATCCTCAGGCGTACGAACCGTGAACACGCCGGGAAGCTTTGTTCCTTCCACAGGAGGCACGGCAGGTTCGGCGCCCACAGCGATGACGAGATTGTCGTAGGATACCTGTTCGCCGCGAACGGTGATGGTCTTGCTTGCGGCGTCAATGGCGGTGACTTCGCTTTCCGTGTGGACCGCGACGCCTGTAAGTCCCGTAAATTTGGCGGGCGTATTGACGACAAGCTCTTCCCGGGTTTCAATGACGCCGCCCACATAGTAGGGCAGACCGCAGCCCGCGTAGGAAATGTCGTTTCCTTTTGTGTAAATCACAACCTCTGCCTGAGGATTCTCGCGCTTTAACTTCGCGGCTGTTTTGGTTCCGGCAGCGACGCCGCCGATTATGACAGTTTTCATTGACAGTTACCTCCTTAAAAAATATTTTCTCATACTTGATTATACAAGTATTTATGATAAAATCAAATTATTAATTCTTATTAATCAATAAAATCAAATAATGAGGTTGAATTATGCTGGACTACCGGATCAAGACATTTCTGACGCTTTATAACGAGATGAGCTATCACAGAACCGCAAAGCTGCTGAACATGACGCAGCCGGGTGTTACTCATCACATTCATTATCTTGAAAATTATTACGGGGTAAAACTGTTTTCCTACAATGGGAAAACTTTGACGAAAACCAGAGGCGCAGAGATTCTTAAACGACACATAGACAGTATATTGGCCGAGGAACAGGAGATTTTCCGGGAATTTTCCCAGAAGGAAAAGCTGGTTCTCAATGTGGGCGCCACAAAAACCATCGGGGAATTTGTGCTGGTGCCCATCGTGCGAAGGTTTCTGAAGGATGAGAATCACAGTATAAATCTGACGGTGGACAATACGGAGACGCTTCTGCGGATGCTGGAAAACGCGGAGCTGGACTTTGCGCTTGTGGAAGGCATTTTTGACAAATCCAAATATCTGTACCATCTGTTTCGAAAGGAAAAGTTTGTCGGCATCTGTTCCAAAAAACATCCCTTCGCGGGCAAAAGCGTGAGGCTGGAGCAGATTTTCACACAGACGCTGATCGTAAGAGAAACAGGGTCGGGGACAAGGCGGCTGCTGGAGCAGGCCGTATCAGATAAGGGGCTTACGCTGGAGTGTTTCAAGAGAGTGACAGCCGTGGGAAACTTTTCGGTCATTACGGATATGGTGGCCGAAGATCAGGCTATTACCTTTGCCTATGAGCCGGTTGCGCACAGCAACAAAGGGCTTGCCACTTTTGAGGTGGAGGATATGGAAATCAAAGGGGAATTTAACTTTGTGTACTGCAACAGGCGGGCCGGGGAGCAGAATATCCGCCTCCTGTTCGGAGAAAAGGAAGCGGATATTTGAACCCTTTTGCGCAGGCCCGGGCAGGGAAATCAGCTGCTGACGCAGCACACGGTCAGTCTTTTTTGCTGAACAGATCCCGGAGAAGCGTCATCATCTTATCCAGGTCAATGGGCTTGGGCAGGTGGCCGTTCATGCCGGCGTCCAGCGCCCGTTCCCGGTCTTCTTCAAAAGCGTTGGCAGTCATGGCAATGATAGGCAGGTCTGCCGCGGCGGGGTTTTCCATGGCACGGATGATGCGGGTGGCTTCGTATCCGTCCATAATGGGCATCTGAATGTCCATCAGAACCAGATCATAGTGGCCGGGCACGGCCTGACGGACCATATCGCAGGCCTGCTGGCCGTTTTCCGCGCACTCGACCAGAAAGCCGGCTTCCTCCAGGATTTCGGCGGCGATCTCCCGGTTGAGCTCGTTGTCTTCGGCTAAAAGGATGCGCCTGCCCGCGAAAAGATCATCCTGAGGGAGCGAGCTTTCCTTTACGGGCGCTTCCTCCGCGGCCCGCCCCAGGCTGCGCTCCAGGGTATGGTGGAGATCAGAGGCGAAGAGAGGCTTGCTGATGAAGCCGGTGACGCCTGCCTGGCGGGCCTCCAGCTCAATATCCGTCCAGTCATAGGCGGACATGAGAATGATGGGAGAGTCCGCGCCCACGATCTTTCGGATCTCGCGGACAGTCTCTATGCCGCTCAGCCCGGGCATGGACCAGTCTACGATGTAAACCTCGAAGGGGTCGGCCAGTTCCACGGCCTCGGTGGTGCGCGCGATGGCCTCCCGTCCGGATAAAGACCATTCCGCCCGCATTCCGATCTGACGGAGCATCTTGGATACGCTCTGGCAGCAGATCATGTCATCGTCCACCACCAGCCCCCGGAGATTGTTCAGCTCTGCGATGGGACCCATTTCCTGACGCGCGGCGGAGAAACGCAGTTCCAGATTTACGGTGAAGGTGGTGCCCTTTCCGTGTTCGCTTTCCACGCTGATGGTGCCGCCCATCATGTCCACGATGTTTTTGGTGATGGCCATGCCAAGGCCGGTTCCCTGGATTCCGCTGACCGTGGAGGTCTGTTCACGGGTGAAGGGGTCGAACACTGTCCTGGCAAATTCGGGACTCATGCCGATGCCGGTATCGCTGACCTGAAATTCGTAGAGTCCCCGTCTGGGAATCCGGGAAGGCTTCTGCGTAACCCGGATGGCCACCGTTCCCCCGACCGGGGTAAATTTGATGGCGTTGGAGGTCAGATTCAGCAGGATCTGGTTCAGCCGCAGTTTGTCGCAGTAAATCTCTTCGTCCGTCACATCCACAGTGTCAATGAACAGCTCCATGTGTTTGGCGTGTATATCGGACTGGATGATGTTGCGCAGGTTCTGCAGAATATCCGCCAGGTTTTCCGGCCTCTCGTTGATGGTGACCTTGCCTGACTCAATGCGGCTCATATCCAGCACATCGTTGATGAGGGAAAGCAGATGGTTGGACGCCTGGGCGATCTTGCTCAGATAGTCCTGGGCGCGTTCTTTGTTGTCCAGGTGTGTGGTGGTCAGAGCCGTGTAGCCGATGATGGCGTTCATGGGAGTGCGGATGTCATGCGACATATTGTTGAGAAAGGTGGTTTTTGCCCGGTTGGCGGCGTCCGCCGCCTGGAGGGCCCGCGTCAGCTCCTGTGTCCTTTCCTCCAGATCGCTGGTGGCCTGAGCCACCTTCTTTTTCAGCTGCTTCTGGTTGCGGGTACGTACCGCCAGCATGGCAAAAGCAAAGAGAAGGAGGAGAAAAAGGACAACTCCCAGCACACTGTAGATCGGGTTTCGATACAAAAAGGCTATCAGGCTGACATTATTTTCCCGGCTGGCAGCGATTTCCTGGGCCATGATGGCGTCCAGCTCCGTCTCGGAAAAACTGTCTGCCCCTTTGTCCAGAAGGGAGAGCAGATAACGGCCTCCATGGACGTTGTTGCCCACGGCGTAGGACAGGGAGACCTGTCCAAAGACGACGGAGGTCAGCCGGTTTTGGATATCCTGCTGGACATATCTTTCGGCGGTATAGGAATAGAGAATGGCAGCGTCGGCCCGGCCGTCCAGCACAGCCTGGACACATTCCTTCGTGTCAGAGCATCGAACCAGCTCATCTTCCGAATAACGGCCGGAGACGTAAATGTTAAGAGCATCGTCCCGCTTGGCTACTGCCAGCCGTCTGGGCGTCCCGGTAAAATCGTCCAGAGTCAGGCGGGAGAGGTTGGTCTGGAAGTAAGGAGCAGTAATCTTGTAATCTTCCTCCTCCGCCAGGTAGTAGTCGCCGGTAAAGTCCAGTACCACATCCGCGGTTCCCTCCGCGCGAATGGCAAAGTATTCATTCCGGTCCTTCACCGGGATGAACTCATAGTTCAGCCCCAGACGCTGGGCCAGACGGTCAAAGATGGAGGGGAGGATTCCCTGTGCCTGTCCGTCCCGAAAATAACAGTAAGGAATTCGGTCAGGGTTGAACAGCAGCCGCAGAGGTTCGCCCGATGCGCGGTGCTCTTCCAGGAAATCCCGTTCCCCGGCGTTCATGATGACGGTTCCCTCCTGGTCAGTGGAATAATATTTCTCGTGAAGAGAATCCCGCCAGTTGGGATCATGAAGATCCATCTCGTTGATGGCGTCGTTGATCTGCTCCATCAGTTCGGGGCGGTCTTTCCGGGTACAGATATAAAAAGGGCTGGCATCAAGGGACTCCAGCAGCCATTCGTTTTTCAAAAGCCGCAGGCTGCCGGTGACGGCAGCGTCCACCTCGCCGTTCTGCAGGGCGGCGGAGAGGTCGTCCTGGTCGGCAAAGTACACCGGCTGGAACGTAAAAGAGTTTACTCGCGCGAACAGCTCAAAGTTGGCGTTTTTGGAGTTGCCCTCCAGCATGCCCACGACGGCACCGTCGTAGGTTGTGTAATCCCCCTCCACAATGGTCTGATTTCCGGCCTTCACAGTAAAGATGGTGGAGTTGACGCCGATCGACTGATTGGAGAACAGAAACTCTTTCTCACGTTCCGGAGTTCTGGAGACAGAGGTGACGATATCCACCTCGCCGCTGCGCAGCATATCCAGGGAGTCGGCATAGGAGCTGTCGTATCCCACATATTCATAGGACCATCCGGCGTGAATGGCCAGCCTCTGAAGAAATTCGTAGCCATAACCGCTCCGGCGGCCGTCCTCCTCTATTACATGGTAGCCGGGGAAGGAAAAAAATCCAACCCGGAGAACCTCCGGCTGTTCCTCTTCCGGGGCCGCGGCGCGCGCGGTGAAGCAGGACGATACCAGCAGCATGACGGACAGTATGAAGCACAGCGGGCGTATCCTTTTCATAAGAATATCTCCTCCTTTAGTCTTAAGCTCTGCTCAAGGCGCAGAAATATGTTTCATCCGAATATAAAACCCATCCAGCATCATTATATTCATCAGCCCGGACAATAGCAAGAACTTTTCCGGAAACTCCGGAAAATCCCGTGCCGCAGATCCTGGATTATCCGAAAGCCGGCCGCCAAAACGGACACGTTTTTTCCCAAAAAGAATAAAAATATAAAAAATATTTGCAAAAAAGTAAAAAACATATCCCCCGGGGAGGCTTGTTGCGCCGCGCAGATATGGTATAATCATCAGAAAGGGCGGGATTTTTGTTTTTTCTGGCAGTATCCCGGGTGCGGAAATGAAAGTTTACAGCAGAAGGAGGAATTATTATGCATATGGCGGATGCTCTGGTCGCACCGGCTGTGGCGGGCACAATGTATGTCTGTTCAGCGGCGGCGGCAGCTTATTCGGTGAAAAAAGTACGGCTGGACACAGATACAAAGAAGGTCCCGCTGATGGGA
>CANQEC010000113.1 GCA_947594335.1 uncultured Lachnospiraceae bacterium | reverse complement strand
CTTTTTCCGATGCGCTTCAATATGCACTTTGATAAAGTTTTTCATTTGGAGAAATCTCCTTCGTACGATGACCGCGCGTAAAATTCAATCTACGAGTTCAAAACCAATACGGGAAAGTACGCCATAGACGGTTTCCATATCGTTGACGCCGAAGCGATGCAGTGTGCAAAAAAGATCAGCGAAGTCAAATTCAAATCTCGGCTCGGTATTCTGTGCAAAAAGCAAACGCTCATTTCCCCACCATTTCGCCGCTTTATTAAATTCTCTGCGCCGCAGTCTGCGCGGCGGTTTCTCTGGCTGCGCGGCAGATCCTGCAGGTTCTGATGCTTTGGGAAACGAAAAAAGAACGATAACGGGACATGCCAAGGACAGAAAATCACATTGCGTTTCAGAATCTGACATGTTATAATGCATGGCGATAAATATAATTCACGCAATAAAGGAGAGGGAACATGAGCAGGAAACCAACAGTTTTAATGATTCTTGACGGATATGGATTGAATGACAAGGTGCAGGGAAACGCGGTTGCCGAGGCGGACACACCGGTTATGGACAGGCTGATGAAGGAATGTCCGTTTGTCAGAGGAAATGCAAGCGGTCTTGCGGTAGGACTTCCGGACGGCCAGATGGGTAATTCGGAGGTAGGCCATCTGAATATGGGCGCGGGGCGCATCGTATATCAGGATCTGACAAGAATCACCAAAGAGATCCAGGACGGGACTTTTTTTGAGAATAAAGAGCTTGTAAAGGCGATGGAAAATGCGAAGACAAACGGCACGTCGCTTCACATGTACGGGCTGATCTCCGACGGCGGCGTTCACAGCCACAATACGCATCTGTATGCGCTGCTTGAGATGGCAAAGAGATTCGGCCTTGAGAAAGTCTATGTGCATTGTTTCCTTGACGGACGTGATACCCCGCCTGCTTCCGGCAAAGATTATGTGCAGGAGCTGACAGACAAGATGGCGGAGATCGGCGTCGGCCAGGTTGCGACAGTGATGGGCCGTTACTACGCGATGGACCGTGACAACCGCTGGGAGAGAGTGGAAAAAGCATACCGCGCCCTGACGGAGGGGATAGGAGAGACAGCCGAAGACGGAGTGCAGGCGGTTGCAAATTCCTACGAGAGGGGCGACACCGATGAGTTTGTGCTCCCGACCGTCGTTATGAAGGACGGAGCTCCGCTTACCACGATCAAGGACGGACCGCGCGCGTGAGATTACCCGTACATTCTGCTGTGATGATTTCAGCGGATTTGACCGTGGACCGCGCAAAAAGGTTGTTTATGTCTGCTTTACGGAATATGATGTGACAATTCCGAACAAGAGTATTGCGTTCCAGAAGGTTTCTGTCACAAATACATTTGGTGAATATCTTGCGGCAAACAAGCTGACGCAGGCGAGGATCGCCGAGACAGAGAAGTATGCGCATGTTACCTTCTTCTTTAACGGCGGCGTTGAGGCTCCGAATCCGGGCGAGGACCGTATCCTTGTAAATTCGCCCAAGGTGGCGACGTACGATCTGAAGCCGGAGATGAGCGCATATGAGGTGTGCCAGAAGGTGACGGAGGCAGTCACGGGAGGCAAGTACGATGTGGTTATCACGAACTTTGCAAATCCGGATATGGTAGGTCATACCGGCGTCGAGGCGGCCGCGATCAAGGCAATCGAGGCGGTGGACGAGTGTGTGGGCAAGGTTGTGGAAGCGGTGAAGTCTGTGGACGGAAAGCTGTTCATCTGCGCGGATCACGGAAACGCGGAGCAGCTGATCGACTATGAGACAGGCGCGCCGTTTACGGCTCATACGACAAACCAGGTTCCGTTTATCCTTGTGAACTGCGGCGAGGGTCTTGGCCTGCGCGAGGGAGGCTGCCTTGCGGATATCGTTCCGACGCTGATCGAGCTGATGGGAATGAAACAGCCTGCGGAGATGACGGGAAAATCACTGCTTGTTCACAAATAAGATTTTGTGCGCTTAAATTCCAGGCCGCCGTGCACTTACCTGTACGGCGGTTTTTCATGCGCAGGCCCGGGCAGGGAAATCAGCAGCTGGCGCAGCATCCGGGCTGCGCAAACGAGCAGAAGGGAAAACGCCCTCTGTTCGATCATTGGTCACACAATTTAAAAAGGTTTTTCACAGATTTATCACAAACATCCGATATAGTAGGCTCAATAAAAAATGATGGCAGAGTCAAATGATGAGAACAAAACGACAGAGGCATAAGGTTCAAATCCGGGCTCATACGAAAGGAGAACAGCAATATGAGAAAGCATACATCTGAAAACAGAGATGGCGCAAAAAGTGCATGGAAGCGTTACGGAGCTCTGGTAATGGCAGGCGTTTTGATTGCCGGAACGGGGGGACTGCAGGTCCCGCTTCAGACGAAGGCCGAGGAGGAAACCGAGAAAAGAATTACGCTGAATGTTGCGGATGACGCGAAGGAGGATGAAACGGAGGAAGCCGCCGGGGAGACCGAAACACCGGAGGCGGAGACAGACGGAACCGGCGAAGAGACAGATACGGAGGAAGAGACCGAAAAGAGCGAAACCGAAGAAACCGAGGAAGAAACGGAAAAAAGGACATTTGAGGCGATCGGGTCCGTGGATGTCGGGGATGCGCAGATCATTACGATGGATGTATCCGCGATTGTTGAAGCCTGCATGCCGTCCATCGTTTCCATCACCAATAAGGCGGTTCAGGAGGTTGAGACATATTATTACGGGACTCAGGAATATGAGAATACAAGTACAGCTTCCGGAGTTATTGTCGCGCAGAATGATGACGAACTGCTGATCGCTACAAACAATCATGTGATCGCTGATTCCACGGAGCTTACGGTCTGCTTCAATGTGGAGGCCAAAGAGGAGGAAGATCTTATTGTGCCGGCCAAGGTCAAAGGTACGGACGCAAGGCATGAGCTTGCGGTTGTCGCGGTGCAGCTTGCGGATATTCCGGAGAAAGTGATGGGGCAGCTCAAGATAGCGAAGCTTGGCAGCTCAGATGATCTGAAGGTCGGTCAGGCGGCCATCGCGATCGGAAATGCTCTCGGAATAGGACAGAGCGTTACGAGCGGTATTATCAGCGCCCTGAATAAAGATATCGATCTGGAACAGTATGAGGGCGAGCTGATTCAGACGGACGCGGCTGTCAATTTCGGAAACAGCGGCGGCGCCCTTTTGAATGCGGCGGGCGAAGTGATCGGAATCAACCTCGCGAAGGAGACGGGAGGCTATGCGGAAAACATGGGCTATGCAATTCCGATCGATACGGCGATCCCGATTCTGGAAAGGCTTGTGAACAGGCAGACGAGAGACAAGATCGAGGACGCGGACCACGGCTACCTCGGGATCACAGTAGTCAATGTCTCGGAGGATGCAAAAGAACTGTACAATATGCCGGCAGGGGCGTTTGTCCAGGATGTTACGGAAGGCTCTGCGGCGGATAAGGCAGGGATCAAAAAAGGCGATGTCATCACAAAATTTGACGGGATCGACATCACAAGTCATTCGGCGCTTGTTGACGAGCTTGAATATTATGAAGTCGGGGAGACGGTCACGGTGGAAGTGCAGACGGCGAACGGCGGAGTATACGAAAGCCGCGAGGTTGAGGTAACTCTTCAGGAAGGCGGGGAAAGCTCTGACAAGGAGAAGGATAAGAAAGAAGACAAGGATGCGGAGAACAGCAAAGAGAACAAAACGGACGGCATGTCCGGATATGAGGAGGACGGCGGATTTTCCTTCTTCCCTTTCTTTGGAGATAACAGCATATTCTGAAAACTGAAAGAAAATTCAGGATGGGCCGCGGCGGCCGCAGTCTGCAGAAAGCAGAGGCGGCCGCCGGTTTTTTATGCGCAGGCCCGGGCAGGGAAAATTGCTGCTGACGCAGCACCCGGACCGCGCGGCGAGCAGGAGGAAAAGCCGCCTCCTGCTCGATCGCAGACCCGGTCGGATCCAGATCCAGAGGCTTATTGAATTTTGAAAGCACTGTTCTTTTTTGAAAATCTGTTTTATAATACACGTATCATGATGCTGGGGTCAAAAGGAATTTTGCCCCCATGATGCCACGAAATGGACTGTGTTTTTGTCGGGAGGTCATCATATGGGAAGATATCTGAGGAAGGCGAAATATTGTCTGTGGATTCTGTTTTTTGTTTTGTCAGCGCGGCTGTATCCGGGAAGGGTTCCTCAGGTCTGCGCGGCCGCTTCCTGGACGTACGGCAGTCAGCTGGAAGGTGCCGAAAAAGACGTTTACGATGCCCTGGAGGATTTTTCACGGCGGCAGGGAGCGAAGGGCCTGACGAAAAATGGCTGGAAAGAGGGACTGCAGGCAGAGATTTCCAGAAAATACAGGATGTCGGAATCTTCCGTTCTGGCCAGCGAGTGTTATACGGGGGCGGATGCATTCCTTCGGGATCACAGCGAGATATTCTGGATTTCCGGTTTTAACATCGTACTGAGATTTCGGGGATCCGCAGAGGAGGAGATGACAGCCGCCTGTGTCAATCTGTATCCGATTGACTATTATGACGGGATCCGCGGGGAGATCAAGAAAACGCAGGCAGCCGTTGACGACTTGATTCTGGCAGTGAAAAAATGCGGAACCAGATACGAAAAGGTCAGAACGGCGCATGATTCGATCCTGAAGCTGGTGAATTATGCCACAAAAGGGGAAGACCGGTCCTGGCATCATACGATAACCGGAGGCCTTTTGAAGAAATACGGACACAAAGGGGTCTGTGAGACATACGCAAAGCTGTTTCATATCATCTGCAGGGCAAATGATATTCCCTGCATCCTTGTGACAGGGGGACTGAAGTCGGCAAATATCAACCACATGTGGAATTATGTGCAGATGGAAAATGGCAAATGGTATCTGGTTGATATCACGAATGATGATCAGAAAAAGGAAAGGCATGATTATTTTCTTGCCGGCTCCGGGACAAAAGCATTTGCGGGCAGGGTTGGCAGCACTCATCGGGCGTCGGGATATCTGCACGCAGGACAGGAAACTCCGTTTGTTCTGCCGGCGCTGGCCAAAGCCGCGTACGGAGGAACCGCGACGAAGAAGCTTACGGTTTCGGAGGAAAAGATTACGGTCAAAAAGGGGGAAAAATATAAGATTGCCGTTACAAGAAAGCCATCCTATGCCGATGACGCTCTGACTTACAGTTCTTCCGACACAAAGATCGCCGCAGTGAATTCTGCGGGTAAGATTACGGCAAAGAAAAAGGGGAAGACGGTGATTACGGTCAGGGCCGCGAGCGGAAAAAAAGCCAGAATACAGGTGACGGTTATATAAGGCTGACCTGTATATGGTCTGTATATTTTCCGGATATTTCCGGCAGATTTCATGATATATTCATAAATTCCTGATAAAATAAAATTCAGCGGCAGGGAAAGATGTCTGAAGTCTTTTGCCTGACAGTTTTTTCAGGAGGTTTATCAGATGAGTAAAAGAAATAAGAAGATTACGTTTGCTGCTGCGGCGCTGACCACAGGTACGCTTCTGGCTGTATTTTCAATGAGCGCATACGGAGCGCAGATCACAGAGGATGACGCGAAGGAGATTGCCTTTGAGGATGCGGGAATTACGGAGGACGAGACACTGTCCGTCCGGGTAAACACGGAGCGGGAGGATGGCAGACAGCTTTTGGAGGTTGGTTTTGTCACGCAGGATTACAGAGAATATGAATATGAAATTCTTGCCGAAAACGGCCTGATTTACGGCGCGTCCTGTGAGTGCGGGAACGCTGCGGGAGAAGGCAGGGAGACGACGCTCGAACAGGCGCAGCAGCTTGCGGCGGAGCATGCAGGAGAGCTGACGGACGAGGTTGTTTTTACAAAAGCGGAAACGGAGCGAGATGACGGCCGCCGGATTCATGAGCTTGAGTTCCGGACACAGGATGAAAAGGAATTTGATTATGAGATCGACGCGGATACGGGAGAGATCCTGAGCTGGGATTACGACGGAAAAGGACATCTGGCCTGGATGGAAAAAAATCAGACGCAGGATGGTTCGGAAAATCCGCTCCTTCCGACAGAAGACGGGCCGGTTTCCGGGCTTGAGGCCGCGAAGGACGCGGCGCTTAAAAAGGCGGGGCTGAGCGATGAGGACGTGACCTGGGGCAGAGTTTACGAGGATTTTGATGACGGACGCATGGTCTATGAAGGAAAATTCCTGCATGAAACGGACGAATATGAATTTGAAGCGGATGCTGCGACCGGCGAAATTACAGACTGGGAAGTGGAAAGTATTTTCGACTGATATTTCGCGGGAAATGGCCGGCCGGTATCAGACAGCGAGGTGTAGTGCATGAGATCAGTGTTTTACAGGGAAAGGCAGAAAATTGCTGTTCTGGCCGCAGGGCTTGTGATTTTCGGAGAGCTGACGGCTGCCGGGAATTGCCACATGGAGTCGGTCTGTGCGCAGGAAGCGGACATCGTGATAGAGAGTCAGGAACAGGTGGCGGATCAGGATATCCTGCAGTATGATTCGGAGTCGTCCATCGACTTCCCATATTATCAGAATATCAATTCCGATGTCTACGCGTGGATTTATTATCCGGGCACGGGAGGGATTATTGATTACCCGGTCCTGCAGAGTATGGGAGACCAGGAATTTTATCTGCACCATGACTGGGAGGGGAATGAGAGTTATCCGGGATCCGTTTTTTCCCAGTCATATAACAGGAAAAGCTTTACGGATTTTCTCACAGTCCTGTACGCCCATAATATGCGGGACAGAAGCATGTTCGGTTCTCTCCGCGAGCTGGAGGGGGCTGATACCATGTGGAATTATGACACGATCTATATCAGTCTGCCTCAGATATTGCTGGAATACCGGATATTTGCCGTCTATGTGAATGACAATCGTCATCTGCTCTACAAATTTGATCAGGATGACAAAGAAAGCTGCCGTGAATATATTAAAACGATCGGGGAAAAGTGTGAGGGAGTTTATACGTTCGATCAGGAAAGGTATGATACCCTGACGGAGGACAGTCATATTTTGACGCTGTCCACCTGTTATCGCGGAGATCCGGAACACAGATTCCTGGTGCAGGCTGTGCTCGATGAGACGGGAGAGGCCGGCGAGTGGATCGCGCTTCAGGAAGAGAAGGAAGCTGCCGAAGAGCAGGCGGCCAGAGAGCGCGCGTGGAAAAAGATTGTGGAAGGAGCGAAAAAGAGAAGGGATATTCTGGTAAAAGAGAGAAATGAGAAAATTGCCCCGGACAGCGAGGAACCTGTCGAGACGGAAAGCGAGAGCGAAAGTAAAAGCAAAAGCGATTCTTTTGTTGTCGGCAATGTCGATACAGCAACGGCTCCTGGCGAGGAGTAGCGCAAAAAATATTCGAAAGTGTGAAAGAAAGTCTGTAAATATTGATCTTCTATGGTAATTGATGGAACTGGGATCCCCAACAGGAGCCCAGTTCCTGTTTTATATGCGCAGGCCTGCGTAAGGAAAT
>CANQEC010000112.1 GCA_947594335.1 uncultured Lachnospiraceae bacterium | reverse complement strand
AGGATCTGATCGAGGAAGAGAAAGCCGCCAAAGAAGGCGAAGAGGCAAAGGATAATGCGGAAGCAGAAAACGCCGATTCTTCCGCTGAGACGGAAACCGCCGATGCTTCTGATACAGACGCCGCCAGGACAAAGGATGCAGAAACTGCTGACGCAGAGACCGGAAACAGTACGGATTCCGGCGAGGACAAAGAAAAAGAAAAGACCACGATCTACTATGTGACCGATGAGGTACAGCAGAGCCAGTATATCAATATGTTCCGCGAGGCCGGCATGGACGCCGTGATCCTGAAGCACAACATTGATACCGCTTTCATCTCCCATATGGAGCAGCTTCACGACACCGTCAAATTCCAGCGCATCGACGCCGACGTGACCGATACTTTCAAGGAAGAGTCCGATGAGGATTCCCTTAAAGAGACAACTGATACACTGACCGAAATTTTCCGCAAGGCACTGAACAAAGAGAAACTGACCGTCAAGGTTGAGAAGCTGAAGAACGCGAATGTTTCTTCGATGATTACTCTGGCCGAGGAAAGCCGCCGTATGCAGGAAATGATGAAGATGTACAATATGTACGGCATGGATCCGTCGATGTTTGCCGACGAGGAGACACTGGTTCTGAACGCGAACAACAAGCTCGTCCAGTATGTCGCGTCCCACAAGGACAGCGACCGCATCCCGATGTTCTGCGAACAGCTGTATGATCTCGCGATGATCGCGCACAAGCCGCTCGCTCCGGAAGAGATGACGAAATTCATCAACAGAAGCAACGAGATTCTGATGATGCTGGCAGAATAAACCATGAGCAGTCAGGGGCAGAGTTTTCTGCCCCCCTGCTTTTTTGCGCAGGCCCGGGCAAGGAAATCAGCTGCTGCGCAGCTCCCGGGCCGCGCGGGCGAGCTGGAGGAAATACCGCCTCCTGCTCGATCAGGCCCGGGCAAGGAAATCAGCTGCTGCGCAGACGAGTAAAGTAGAGGAAAAACCGCCTCCTGCTCGATCGCCGGCCCACTGCCCGCAAAGACAAGGAGGCATTCATGAATTACGAAGAGAAACCTTTTGGCGGTATATCCGGCAGCACGCTGAAAATGATCGCCATTGTCACCATGCTGATCGATCACACGGGAGCGACTGTCCTCCTCACCATCGCGCGTCATCCCGCCATCACCGCGGATCCCAGTCTGGCGGTGCTCTGGGCCAGGATCTACCAGTATTCCCGCGATATCGGCAGAATTGCTTTCCCAATCTTCTGCTTTCTGATCGTTGAAGGATTTCTGCATACGCGCAGTTCCCAGAAATACGCGGGCCGGCTTTTCTTGTTTGCCCTGATCTCAGAAATCCCGTTTGATATTGCCCTGAAAGGAAACTGGTACTATCCGGGTACTCAAAATGTATATTTTACTCTTTTGTTCGGACTTCTTGTCCTTATGGGCCTGCAGTATTTCCGGAACCGCCCGTATCTCGGACTTCTGGTCATGGCCGCAGGGCTGTACGCGGCGCAGCTTTTTTCCACCGACTACAGCTATAAAGGCGTATTTCTGATCATTATCCTCTACCTGCTGCGGTTTACACGGATCTACCAGTGCATCGGAGGAGCCGCCGCTGTCACCTGGGAGCTTCCTGCACCGCTCGCGTTCATTCCGGTCTGGTTTTACAACGGAAAACGAGGACGGCAGATGAAATACTTTTTCTACTGGTTCTATCCGGTGCACCTGATGGTCCTGTACGTCCTGAAGACATACGCTGTCCCCGCGGTTCTCGGATAGTGTGCGCTTCCAGGACAAACACCCTGATTTTTTAAACACCTCCGATCAGACATTTTTAAGTCTCCTTCGGAGATGTTTTGTTTCTGCGCGGTTTTTCATGCACAGGCCTGTGTAAGTAAATTAGCTGCTGACGCAGCACCCGGGCCGCACGGCGAGCTGGAGGAAAAGCTGCCCCCTGCTCGGGTCGAATAGGAAAAAATGCGGGAAAACCGCCAGAAAAGGGGCGGGACCTTCCGCGCTAAATGATACATTCTCAAATAAGAAAGGAGTATTCCCAATGAATAAAAAAGAAATTTCCGAAATCAGGCGGCTTTTTACGACGGAGCGCTGTCCTGTCACGCGCATCTGCGGATGCTATGTCGACGGAGAAAAAAACAAAAAAGCTAAGATAAAAGAGGCGTTCCCCGCCCTGCCTGAGGAAGAAATGTTCAAATATTTTGAGATCTTTAAAAAGACCCTCTCCGGTTCCATCGGGAAAACTCTCATGAATCTGGAATTTCCGATGGAACAGGAAAAGGAAGGCGGCGCGCAGGAATTTCTGCTGCGGCTGAAAAACAGCCGCCTGACGGATCAGGAACTGATCGACGAATTTTTTGACAAGGTGATCGAATATTTTCCATATCCGGAAAACTATTACATAGTCCTGATCCACTCCGCCTATGATATTCCAAGACGCGCGAAAGACGGGCTGGAGCTTTTCGACGCCTCCGAGGATGTCTACGAATTCCTGCTCTGCAGCATCTGTCCCGTAAAGCTCACAAAGCCGGGACTCTGCTACGATGAGACGGCAAACACGATCACTGAGCGCACGCGCGACTGGTTTGTCGAGGTTCCGGTCACCGGCTTTTTGTTCCCGGCATTCACGGACAGAAATTCTGACATACACAGCGCCCTGTTTTTCTCCAAAAATCCGAACGAGCCAAAAGAAGTTTTTGCCGAACAGCTTCTTGGCTGCACGCTCCCGCTCCTCGCTTCCACGCAGCGGGAGACCTTCAACACGCTTGTGGCTGACACGTTCCAGGATGAATGTACTTTTGAGACTGTCAAAAACATTCACGAGGCGCTGAACGGCCTGCTCGAGGAGCGCAAGGACGATCCCGAACCGCCGGTACTGGACGCGCTCGATGTCAAAAAACTGCTCTATGAGAGCGGCGCCACCGACGAGACGCTGGAAAATTTCGATGCAAATTTTGAGGAAACCGCCGGAGATTCCCGCGCGGAGCTTTTCGTATCAAATATTACAAGCACGCGCAGATTCGAGATTAAAACTTCGGACATCGTGATCACGGCAAAACCGGAAAGCGCCGACCTGATCGAAACGCGCATTATAGACGGACGGCCCTATTTTCTGATCCCGGCAGACGGTTCTGTGGAACTGAACGGGATCCCGGTGCGGGCCGTCCCGGAATCGGAGGAAATGCTCCCGCAAACGGAAGAACCGGCTTCCGCGCCGGCGCAGACTGCAGATGCCGGATGACGGGCCTCAGCCCGCCATCCGGCATCTGTCTCCGGGATCATCCACAAGCCACGGATGTTCCCGGAGCAGTTCCACTCTTTTCACGTTGACGCCGACCGCATCGATATCGCCGCTGATCCTCACCCAGTTCCCCGGAAGCTCCATCAGCACCGCCGGAACGATATACTGAAAGAACTGCTTTTTCTTTGCTCTTCCCTTTGCGACGCGGGCCTTCCAGCTCTTCCAGGTACACTCTCTGCACAGGCTCGCGCAGCGGGGAAAGAACCGCTCTACCGCATAGGCGACTGTGTCTCTCCCGTATGTACAGGCGCCGCAGGAAAGCAATGTATAGTTCTCTGCTACAGAAATTTCACAGCTAAGAGATTCATAATTCAGTTTCTTCATAAACATTTACCTCCAGACTTTGTATGTTTGATTTTTCATTCTCCGGCTGTCGGGAACCATCCCCTGAAGATCTCAGCAGCGTTCAGGTCTCTGTTGGGATACTCTACGCGGTTCCAACCCCGCATCAAACTGACGTGACCTTCAGAAAGCACAGCAAAATCGCACAGGGGATAGCCTGCGATCGAGTAGGAGGCGCTTTTCCTCCTGCTCGCCGCGCGGCCCGTGTGCTGCGCCAGCAGCAATTCTCCTTACACGGGCCTGCGCATAAAAATAAACACTGTGCCCCTGAATCAATTGTCCTGAGCCCAGTGTTTTTAATCCCATCACGACGCACTACGCCCCTGACAATCCACCTGATATCCAATCGTCTGTCAGCCTAATGCGTGTCTGGCTGTAAATGTTTATGAATTTATCCTATCACATATTTCTCAAATGTCAACCGGTAATTCCGGATTTCCATTCCTGCACCGGTTTTTCATCTGCGTTTATTATTGCACAGACAAAAACTTTCTTTTTTCCGGATTCTTCGCGCGGTCACAAAACTCCGGTTTCCTTCAGGATCCAGTATCCGACTCCAAGCAGCCAGCTTGTAAATACGCCGTACAGGATCACGGGCCCCGCGATCGTGAAGATTTTGCAGCCGATCCCGAATACCTGCCCCTCCTTCTTGTACTCAATGGCCGGGGCCGCCACGGAATTGGCAAACCCGGTGATCGGAACCAGCGTCCCCGCTCCGCCAAACTTCGCAAGTCTGGCGTACAGGCCAAAGCCTGTGAGCAGCACGGACAGAAGCACCAGAAGCAGAGAGCACCAGCTTCCTGAGGTTTCTTTGTCGAGTCCGGCCCCCTCACAGAAATTCAGGATAAACTGCCCGATGACGCAGAACGCTCCTCCCGTCACAAACGCTTTGCACATGTTCAGGAACAGGCTGTGCGTCGGCGTCACCTGTTTTACATAATCCTGATATTCCTTCTGTTTTTTCTGTTTGGCAATATCCGCCATATTTCATATCCCTTCTTTCTCTGAACTGAACATTCCCGCCGCAAAAACCAGACGTCAGCGTGCAGATCTGCACCGTCTGCCCGGCCATCCGCACCGGACCCGAAACAACTGGACGCCGGGGCTGAAACCACTCCGCACGGATTAGCTCATCCTTCCACGATCAGAAATTTCCCATCCGGAAGCTCGAATACCTCCGCCTCGCTTCTCAGGTCGTCCTCAGTCATCCCGGACGTATCCGTACCGTTTTCTTTAAAATAATTTTTGACCTGCTTCATATTGTCAAGCACCACGGCCATGCATTCATCCAGAAACTCATCCGCCTCCTCAATGTTTGCCGCCACAGGCTCATCGAAAAGCTGACTCTGGTTCTTCAAAAATGTTTCCAGATATTCCTTTTTATAATTCATCCTCCGAACCTCCTTCATATATTCCCAGTTTCTCCACGAAAATCTTTTTCATACGTCAAGTTTAAATTCAGAGCCACGCTTTTTCAAGACGCCCGGCCGCGGCGCAGATCTCCCGCTCGGGCACGTTCGCGTACCCGAGTATGACTGTGCGGCTCTGCCGGACCTCGCCGATATAATAGCGGGAAAGTCCGTACACATGCACATCTTCTCCGGCGGCCCGGTCAATTGCCTCCTGCTCTGTCATCCCGTTTTCAAACGTCAGCAGAATATGAACTCCCGCGTTCTCCCCGCTTATCCGGCAGATCTCATGAAACCTGCGCAGCTTCTCCAGCAGCACGTCATGGCGGCTTTTATAGACCGCTCTCATTTTGTTCAGGTGCCTCTCGTAATATCCCCCGTCCAGGAATCCGGCGATCAGAAGCTGATCAACGCGCGACACCGTACTTGAGATCATCCTTCCCCTTTGGCGGTAAAGCTCCATCAGGCGCTCGGGCAGGACAAGATAGCTGACGCGGATCGCCGGCGCGATCGACTTGGAAAAGGTTCCTATATAGATTACCTTTCCTTCCCGGTCGAATCCCTGCAGCGCCGGGATCGGCTTTCCCCGGTAGCGGAACTCGCTGTCGTAATCATCCTCTATAATGAACCGTCTCTCCGACTTCGCCGCCCACTCGAGCAGCTGCATGCGGCGGCCAACCGGCATGACGATTCCGAGCGGAAACTGATGAGACGGCATGACGTACGCGATATCCGCCCCCGATGCTTCGAGGCTGTCAATGCGCATCCCGGATTCATCCATCTTCACCACGCGGATCTCATTCGACAGGTTTCTCAGAAGATCATACGCTTTGCGGTAGGTGGGACTTTCCATCGCGATGGTCTGCCCGGTTCCGAACATGCTGCATAACAGAAGAAGCAGGAAATCATTCCCTGCCCCTACAACGATCTGCTCCGGCTCAGCCAGAACACCGCGCGCCTGATGCAGATAATCCGCGATCGTGCAGCGCAGCTCGTACTCTCCCTGCGGATCTCCCAGCTGAAAAAATTTTTTGTTGTCATCCATCAGTATGTTTTTTGAAAGCTTTCTCCATGCGCCGTGCGGAAAGCTGTTCAGATCCACGCCGCTCGGAGAAAAATCGTACCGGTACTGCCGTTCCTCCCGCTCTTTTGGAGGCTTTCTTTTTTCCTTTTCCGGGCCGGGGCAGTACAGTCCTTCAAGTTCGCAGACAAAATACCCTCTGCAGGGTACCGCCTCGATATAGCCCTCCGAGACAAGCTGGCTGTATGCCATGTCCGCCGTTGTACGGGATACCTGCAGATAGTCTGCCAGATTTCTCGTGGAGGGCAGCTTCTTCCCAAAAGGCAGTCCGCCGTTCTGGATCTCTTTTTTTATATGCTGATAAATCTGTTCGTACAGCGGAACCGCAGACGCGGGATCCAGACTGATCGTAAGATCGCTCATATGATTCCTCCCATGAATCGGGCAGGAGGCGGTTTTCCCCCTGCCCGCGCGCGGCCCGCATGCTGGTCACACACGGGCCTGCGCAGCAGGCCGGCTAGGACACGGATCGCGGCGGCCAAGACCATGCTGTTCACACACGGGCCTGCACAGCAAACCACCGGCGGCAAAAGAGCAGCGTTACGCCTTCGGCAGCTTAAACGAGCTTTTCAGCGACACAACGCGGTTAAATACCGGGGCGCCCGGCGTAAAATCTTTGGAATCCACGCAGAAGAAACCCTGACGCACGAACTGGAAGCTGTCATACGGGACGGCGTCGGCAAGAGCCGGCTCCATCGGGCAGTTCTTCAAAATCGTCAGAGAATTCGGATTCAGGTTCAGAGAGCCATCCTCATTGTAAACGCCCTTCTCCTCGTCAACAATATTCTCATAGAGCCGAACCTCGGCGGTCACAGCCGTCGCGGCAGCCACCCAGTGGATCGTGCCTTTTACCTTGCGGCCCGTAAAGCCTGTGCCGCACTTCGTCTCCGGATCGTAGGTGCAGTGGATCTCGGTGACCTTTCCGTCCTCATCCTTCTCAAAACTGACGCACTTCACAAAGTACGCTCCCATCAGGCGCACCTCGTTGCCCGGGAACAGACGGAAGTATTTTTTCGGCGGATTTTCCATGAAATCCTCACGGTCGATGTAGAGCTCACGGCCAAACGGCACCTTCCTCATGCCGAGTTCCGGATTCTCAAGGTTCATCTCAATGTCCAGATATTCGATCTGTCCTTCCGGATAATTGTCGATGATCAGCTTCACCGGATCGAGCACCGCCATCAGACGCGGACGCTTCATTTTCAGATCCTCGCGGATACAGTACTCCAGCATCGCGTAGTCCACGGAGCTGTTGCTCTTGCTCACGCCGCAGAGCTCGACGAACTTCTGAATGGATTCCGGCGTAAAGCCGCGGCGGCGCAGGGCGGCGATCGTCACAAGACGCGGATCGTCCCAGCCGTCCACGATGCCTTCCTCCACCA
>CANQEC010000111.1 GCA_947594335.1 uncultured Lachnospiraceae bacterium | reverse complement strand
CTGGCCGGATACCGTCTGATGCTGCGTCAGATCGTAGTCGGTGCGGTCCGCAATGCCCCAGAGCTCGCCCCAGCCGAACGGGAACAGGAATTCGATGTCCGTCGTGCCCTTACTGTAGAAGCAGAGCTCCTCCGGCGAATGGTCGCGCATGCGCACCTCTTCATCCTTCATGCCAAGCGCCTTCAGCCAGTCGAGGCAGAACCCTCTCCAGTACCGGAACCACTCAAGATCCGTACCCGGCACGCAGAAGAACTCCAGCTCCATCTGCTCAAACTCACGCGTGCGGAATGTAAAGTTGCCCGGCGTGATCTCGTTTCGGAAGGATTTGCCGATCTGCGCGATGCCGAACGGCAGCTTCTTTCTGGAAGTTCTCTGCACATTCTTAAAATTGACAAAGATACCCTGGGCTGTCTCCGGCCTCAGATAGACCGTGTTCTTCGCATCCTCGGTCACGCCCTGGAAGGTCTTGAACATCAGGTTGAACTGACGGATATCCGTGAAATTATGCTTGCCGCAGGTCGGACATGGAACGTTGTTGTCCTCGATAAAGTTTTTCATCTCCTCCTGGGAGAAGGCGTCGATCGGCTTCGGAAGCTCCATCCCCTTCTCCTGGCAGTAATCCTCGATCAGCTTGTCCGCGCGGAAGCGCTCATGACACTCCTTGCAGTCCATCAGCGGATCGGCAAAGCCGCCGAGATGTCCGGAAGCCACCCAGGTCTGCGGATTCATCAGGATCGCACAGTCAACGCCGACATTGTACGGGTTTTCCGTGACAAATTTCTGCCACCACGCCTTTTTAACGTTGTTCTTGAGTTCAACGCCCAGATTGCCGTAATCCCAGGTATTCGCCAGTCCTCCGTAAATCTCGGAACCGGGATACACAAAACCTCTGCCTTTCGCGAGAGCAACAATCTTTTCCATTGTCTTTTCCATAATGAATAATCTCCTCCTCTATTTTGACATTCTTAACGCGCGGGCTCTGCCGTACGCATATCATCTCTCTTCGAATATGATATATACGCGGTCCGGATCCTCCTGCCCTTCTTCCGAAGATGCACGGACGACCGTATCCTCTCCGGTCTGGGACGCGACAACCGTATCAAAGCGGACCACATCCGCATTGCTGCTTGCAAACACAACGCTGCCGGGGATCTGCACCTCAAGAGGAGCGCGCACGACCGCCACCGTATCTGCCATGTCCCGGAAAATCCCGCTTCCGTCCGCCTGTTCTCCGACCACGACGCCGTCCTTGATCTCCTTGAAGGTTCCTCCGAACAGATATCCCTCCAGCTGGGCGCTGATCATGGAGCCGTAATAAAATTCAACATTGTTGAACGCGGCATAATCTTCCCCCGACGCATAGGAAATGACCAGATTCACCAGGCCATCTTCCTGCTGCTTTGCTGATGTCACCGTTACGCTTTCTGCCCCATGCTTCGCATTATACGCCGAAACTTCCTCATCCAGCATGGATTTGAGTTCACTGAAACTGTAATATGGCTGATCCAGCTCCTCAGAAATATATTCTGTAACCTTTCCGTTTTCGTCGATGGAAATCGCGTCAGCTTCCCCCGGCGTCCACGGCTCTTCCTTCGTTATCCCGCAGCCGGCAAGCAGCAGCGCGGCAAGCGCAGGCACTGCCGTTTTCCATATCATTTCCGTACGCAACATTTCTCCTCCAAAATAAACATGTCTCTGCCGTACCGCTTATTATACATAGAAAAAAAACTGTTTTCAACTGTTTCTTTACGAAATATCAAACAGTGTTTTTATCATCTCCAGAGACTTGAATTCGTGCCCGGTATTTTTCTTCATGATACGCTCCTGCACATCCCGAAATTCCTTAAGGATCTCCGGCTTCAGCCTGAACGTGTACAGCTTCTGAACCGGCGCCTGCATCACGTAGGAAAGTGCGTACCGCGTTGACTCGCAAAGCGATCCGTCCTCTGCCACATCGCAGGGATATTCCCCGTCGAGCATCATCGCCCTCATCTCAAAAACACTGCGCACCAGCTCATTCTCCAGATGCGGATTTGAGAGGGCGCGCAGGGATACATAAAGCAGTTTGAGCAGACCAGAGGCATCCAGATTTTCCCTGGAATAGTAATCCGCCACTTCCGCAAAATAAATTCCGTAGCATGTCTGCTCAAAATCCGCTTTCATCTCCTGAAAATAGTTTGTTATATCCGCGTCAAGCAGCGTATAGGAACTCCTTCCCGCGTAGACGGTAAACGTCCCGAACGCAAACGGAGCGGCCGCCGCAAGGAGCCGGCTGGTCGGCCTTCTCGCGCCCCTTGCGAACGCCGCGATCTTTCCGCGCTCCCGCGTAAGGAGCACCACCCGCCTGTCATATTCCGCGGATGGCGCGGCGGACAAAACCATCCCCGTTACTTTCAGTTCTTCCGACATACAGCTCCCTGTCAGCCGCTCACTGCGCCGCTGCCGTTTTCGCATCGGCTCAGGATATGCCGTTATATCTCCTTTTTGTCATACCCGAAGTTCTTCAGCAGAAAATCACTGTCTCTCCAGTCTTTTTTCACTTTCACCCAGAGCTGCAGATTTACCTGGGCTTCCATCATTTTCTCGATCTCGCGGCGGGCCTGGCTGCCGATACGCCTGAGCATCGCGCCGCCCTTTCCGATAATAATCCCCTTATGCGAATCTTTTTCGCAGATGATCGTCGCATCGATATCGATCAGAGAGCCGTCCTTTCTCTCCTTCATCTGGTCGATCGCGACCGCGATCCCATGCGGAATCTCCTCTTCCAGACACCGCAGCGCCTTTTCACGGATCAGCTCGGCAGCAATCTGCCGCTGCGGCTGGTCCGTCACCGTATCGTCATCGTAATATTTCGGCCCGTACGGCAGGCAGCGGAAGATTGCCCGGATCACAGCGTCCAGATTCTGTCCGCGCAAAGCGGACACCGGGATCATATCCTCAAAATCAAGCAGCGGTCTGTACGCTTCCAGAAAACCTGCAAGAGCATCCTTGTCCACCGTATCCTTTTTATTCATCACAAGGATTACCGGTATTCCGGATGCGGAAAGCTGTCTGGCAATATGCTGCTCGCCTTTTCCGATAAAAGAGGAAGGCTCCACCAGCCAGAGCACCGCATCAACCTCCTTCAGCGTCCGCTCCGCCGCATTTACCATATATTCGCCAAGCTTATTCTTTGCTTTGTGAATCCCCGGCGTGTCAAGGAATACGATCTGTCCTTCTTCTGAGGTATAGACCGTCTGGATCCGGTTCCGTGTCGTCTGAGGCTTGCTGGACGTGATCGCGATCTTCTGTCCGATCAGATGATTCATCAGCGTCGATTTCCCGACATTCGGCCTGCCGATCAGCGTTACAAATCCCGATTTATATCTGCTGTTTTCCCTGTTGTTCTCCATATGATCTCCCATGATTTTTGCTCCGCAGGCCGCACGCCTCAATTCATCAGCGGCTCAACCTTTTGGAACAGCTCCGACTGTTTTCTGATCTTCGCCTCATTCCCGATCACACAGATATACTGCTGATCCAGCACCGAGCGGATCAGAGGCGCAAGCGCCCGTATGGCATCCCGGTCGGCCGCAAGGATCTCATCCCGCTCCTGCTGGATCATTTCCTCCGTGACGCCGCTTATCCACGCGCTCAGCGAGCGGCTTCCCTGTGTCTGTGGTGTCAGAGGCACATCAAGATCGCTGATTGTGCCGATCACATACTTTGTCATATCGCGGTCCGAGACATCAAACTGTTCCAGATACTCCGGTATCCCCTGGTAAACCTTGTTCGTCTGCACAAGGTGAGGATCCCTGTAGGACACAAAATAGGAATCGCCGGTTCTCCCGAACGAGCTCATGCAGCCGTAGGCCCCGCCCTTTACACGGATATTAATCCAGAGATAATCATAGCTCATGATCACCTTCAGGATCTTAAGAACTCCCGTGTAGGAATAGCCTGCCGCCCGGAAGTTGCCGGTGCGCGCCACGTACTGCACCTGTCCCGCCGTGGTAAAGGCCTCATTGACCGTATTGACAATCCCTGTTCCGGCCGCGTTTGGTCCGCCTTTTGGCGATGCCGCAGGCTCTGCATCCGGGCCTTTTGCCGAAGCGCCGGATTCCCCGGACGGCAGCGACTCTATGAACTTTTCGATGCAGTCCCGCGCCTTTTCAAGTCCCGCGCCGTCCATTGTGACGCTGACCATCAGTCTCTCTTTGCAGAACAGCTGCCCGCACAGTCTTTTAAGCGCCGCCCGCAGTTCATCCTTCTTCTGCTCGAAATTCCGCTCAAGATCCTCCACAAATTTGTAATACCGAACTCCGCTGACTGCGTCATTGAACGCGCTGACCTCCGAAAAATACGACATTCCTCTCACAGCCGCCGTGGAATGCCCGGCAGAACTCAGATTCATGGAAAGACGCGATTTCTGCCTGGCCAGAATCTCATACAGCCTCCGGTCATTCTCAAACGAAGACTCAAAAAGCATCTCGCTGGCCATCTTTATGGCAAACGGAATTTTGTCGTACAAAACCTTTACGCGGATTCCAAAGAACGTCCGGATCCCCTGCCCTTCTTTCAGCAGAGGAAAATTCCAGAGTCCGGCATTGATTCCTCCGCTGTTTCCGTTGATCTCATTATTCAGATCGCTATAGGAGTAATGCTCTGTATCCACCATGCCGATCACGGATTTCAGAAGCCCGAGATACGGGATATCCTCCGCCGCGACATCGCTGCTTTCAAACATCAGATTCATGTAGGAGATTCCGTTCGTAAATACGTCGTGGAGCAGAACCGTCGTTTCCTTCCACCGCAGCTCTTTATTTGCGTAGGGCGTAATTTTCTTTTCGATATCCTCCCTTTCAAGCATCGGGATCTTTTTCAGATCCTCCTCCGGCGACGGAGTATCCTGAAACGCGCGGAGCGCTTTTGTCTGAGCAACCAGATGGTTCACCTGTTCCGGAGAAAGGCTTTCCTTGTACGCGGCAAGCTTCTCTCTGACGCGCTCATCTTCCTGATCCGTAAGTCCGCGCCTGGGAGTCGCAACAATCAGAGTCTCATGCGGATTATCCAGCAGATATTTCTGAATCAGTTCCTCATAATAGCGGCTTTCCACCTTTTCCTTCAGCGTCTCGTAGACCAGAAGCTGCTTCAGGTAGTCAAACGGGCGGTTTTCATCGTAAAGCCAGCTGTCAAACACATCGATCCCATAGATCAGGCCCTTGGGGAACGAACCGTAATCCGCTTCCCGGAATTTAAATTCCATCGTATTGATCCCGGCAAGCAGCGCTTTCTTATCAATCCCTTCAGCAGCGATCTGCCGCAGCGTTTCGCGGATCACTTCCAGAAAATGTTCCTTTTCTTCTTTATTTGAATTCTTTGCGATCAGACTGAAAACCGGCTGCAGCGTGCCGCTGTCATACGAACCCATAACATCCTTGCCTATGCCGGCGTCAAGGACAGCCTGCTTCAGTCTGGCCCCCGGCGCGGATATAAGAGCATATTCCAGCACTGCAAACGCGTTGCAGAGTTCCACATCAAGACTCGTTCCGATGACCGCGTTCCACGCAAGATACGTATTGTCCTCAAGCGGCTCCCCTTCCGTAACCGGATACTCCGTCTCAAATTCACGCATTTTTTCAAACGGCTCCTGGAGCCGGACCTGGGACTCCACTTCACTCTTCTCAAAATGGCAGAGATATTCGCGATCCATCCAGGCAAGCCGCTCCTCAGCGTCCATATTGCCGTAGAGATAGATATAGCTGTTGGAAGGATGGTAATATTTTCTGTGAAAATCAATGAAAGCCTCGTACGTCAGTTCCGGAATATGCACAGGATCCCCGCCCGACTCCACTCCGTACGTCGTATCGGGGAACAGCGTATTCAGGATCTCCCGCTCAAGCACATCCTCCGGTGAAGAGAAGGCGCCCTTCATCTCATTGTAGACTACGCCATTGTAAACAATCTCATCTTTCGGATCTTCAAGCTCATAATGCCAGCCTTCCTGTCTGAATATCTCCTCTTTCTGATAAATATTCGGATAAAAAACCGCGTCCAGGTAGACATGCATCAGATTACAGAAATCGCGTTCATTGCAGCTTGCCACCGGATACATGGTCTTGTCGGGATAAGTCATAGCGTTCAGAAACGTATTCAGCGAACCCTTTACCAGTTCAACAAACGGGTCTTTAACCGGAAACAGACGGCTCCCGCAAAGAACACTGTGCTCCATGATATGAGCGGCACCGGTGCTGTCCTGCGGAGTCGTTCGAAACGCAATATTAAAGACCTTATTGTTGTCATCATTTTGCAGCACAAGCACTCTGGCTCCGCTTTTCCTGTGACGGAGCAGATACCCCTGGACCTGGATATCTTCAATATACTCCTGCTGCAGTAACTCATACTGAGGAATCAGTTTAAGATTCATTTCCGCCTCCTTATCTGAGTGAGCATCCTGTAAAGAATACCGCTCGCTGCACTCCCGATCAAAATAAACAACAGTATCGCCGCCGCGCAATGAAAGAAAAATTCATCCGGCAGTATATTGATAACAGGATCCGTGACAGGATCAAAGATCCAGTAATCATTTTGAAAAACAAGTTCATGGAATAATACAAAGATTTTCTGCCAGCTGACGGCTATCGCAGCGCCGACCGTCAGCGGAATCACAGCGGAGAATAACGCCGTCAGCTTCAGACACTCAAAATCCTTCCGGCAAAACCTGTGCGCAAATCCGGCCGCAAACAACAGCAGACAGGCCGCGCCCGCATACTGTATCGCAAAAAAAATCCGGCGTACCTCCTCAAAATGAATCCTTCCGGCATCCGACATCGGAAAAGAAGGGAGCTGTAATTCCCCGACCTGTTTCGTAACCAGATTGTAGTCTATCAGTATATCATAGTTTTCCCGTATAATCCAGTCGTCAAGTCCGGTTTCTTTATCTATTTTCAGGAAGTTTATGTCGAAATAATAGATCTGACGAATATTAAGCACAAGATACACCGAAACGCAGAAAATGAAAAGTGTTCCTATAAGAGCCAGCAGAATATTGCTGATCTTAACTTTGCCTTTCCTGTCCCTTTCCCGTTTTTCTGCAGACAACTTTGCCTCCTCCCCTCCCGCTTTTACACACTTATACATTGTACAACAGTATAGTTAAAAGTTCTGCAGTTGTCAATTACGTTCTAATTATATTGATCGAACAGGAAGCGGTTCCCTGCGCAGACCAGCACAAATGAAGGGCGCCGCATGCGCAGCGCCCCTCTCTGGTCTGTTTCCTTTCAGTTGTCACGCGGACAGTAATTATTCTGCTCCGTAAAGCGTGATCAGCTTATTCAGATATTCATATCTTTCCTTATTGTACATAGCGTTCTTCGCAAAGAGTTTCTCTGCTCTCTCCGGATTAGCGCGCTTCAGTGAATTGTAACGCACTTCGCCGTCAAGGAATTCCATAAGGTCGCCTGTCGGAGCCTTGGAATCAAGCGTGAACGCTGCCTTGCCCTCGGCCTTAAGAGCCGGGTTGAAGCGGAACAGATGCCAGTAACCAGCCTTTACAGCCAGCTCTTCCTCGGTCTGAGCCTTGCTCATGCCCTTCTT
>CANQEC010000110.1 GCA_947594335.1 uncultured Lachnospiraceae bacterium | reverse complement strand
ACTATACGCACTGGTTCCGGCCGCTGACAGGCGTGACCGCTGAGAAGCATGACGCATTTATCACGGCGCCGAATCCGGACGGTACGGTTCTGATGGAGTTTTCCGGCAAGGAGCTGATCAAGGGCGAGCCGGATGCATCTTCGTTCCCGTCGGGCGGACTGAGAGCGACTTTTGAGGCGAGAGGATATACGGCATGGGACTGCACTTCTCCGGTATTTGTCCGCAAGGACGCGGCCGGCGCGATCCTCTGTATCCCGACGGCATTCTGTTCCTATACAGGAGAGGCTCTTGACCAGAAAACGCCGCTTCTGCGTTCCATGGAAGCGATCAACACACAGGCGCTTCGTCTTCTGAGACTGTTCGGAAATACGACGTCCAAAAAGGTTGTTCCGTCCGTAGGTCCGGAGCAGGAGTATTTCCTGGTGGATGAGAAAAAATTCCTGCAGAGGAAAGACCTGATCTTTACGGGCCGTACGCTGTTCGGCGCGATGCCTCCGAAAGGGCAGGAGCTCGACGATCATTACTTCGGTACGATCCGCCAGAGGATTGCGGCGTTCATGAAGGACGTAAATATAGAATTATGGAAGCTTGGCGTCACGGCAAAGACGCAGCACAACGAGGTTGCTCCGGCGCAGCATGAGCTTGCCCCGATCTATGCGGAGGCGAACGTGGCGGTCGATCACAATCAGCTCGTTATGCAGACCTTAAAGCGCGTGGCATGCCAGCATGGTATGAAGTGCCTGCTCCACGAGAAACCGTTCGCGGGCGTAAACGGTTCCGGCAAGCACAATAACTGGTCGATCACGACGGACGACGGCATCAATCTGCTTGATCCGGGCAAGACACCGCACGAGAACATTCAGTTCCTGCTGGTGCTGACCTGTATCCTCAAAGCAGTTGACACACACGCGGATCTTCTCCGTGAATCCGCGGCGGATCCGGGCAACGATCACAGACTTGGCGCGAACGAGGCTCCGCCTGCAATCGTCTCCATCTTCCTTGGCGAGCAGCTTCAGGACGTGATGGCGCAGCTGATCAGCACAGGCGCGGCGACGCATTCAATTGCCGGCGGCGTGCTTGAGACAGGTGTCAAGACGCTTCCGAACCTTGAGAAAGACGCGACGGACCGCAACAGAACATCACCGTTCGCGTTTACCGGAAATAAATTTGAATTCCGTATGGTCGGCTCCCGCGACTCCATCGCGTCTCCGAACATTGTGCTCAACACGATCGTCGCGGAGGCATTCTCTGAGGCCTGTGATGAGCTTGAGAATGCGGAAGATTTTGAGATGGCGGTTCATGACCTGATCAAGAAGTACGCGAACGAGCATCAGAGGATCGTCTTCAACGGCAACGGCTATTCCGAAGAGTGGGTGGAGGAAGCCGCGCGCAGAGGACTTCCGAACATCAAGTCGATGGTTGACGCGATCCCGGCGCTGATCACTCCGAAGGCAGTTAAACTGTTTGGAAAATTCGGCGTGTTCACGGAATCCGAGCTGAAATCGCGTGTTGAGATTAAATATGAAGCGTATGCGAAGGCGATCAATATCGAGGCGAAGGCCATGATCGACATCGCGAGCAAGCAGATCATTCCGTCTGTCGTTAAGTTTACGAAGAGCCTTGCCGATACGATCAACGCCGTGACGGCGGCAGGCGCTCAGGCAACGGTTCAGGCCGGCATGCTGCAGGAGACGAGCGCGCTTCTTGCAGAGACGAAAGCGGCTCTTGATAAGCTGATCGATGTGACAGCCCAGGCGGGCGCGATGGAAGAGGGACGCGGTCAGGCCGTTTACTTCCATGATGTCGTCATGGCGGCGATGAGTGAGCTGAGAACTCCGGTTGATAAGCTTGAAATGATCGTAGACAAGGATATGTGGCCGATGCCGTCCTATGGCGATCTGATTTTTGAAGTGTAAGTACATAACTCATTCACATTTTCCTTTAATTTAATTAGAAAGCTCCCTGAGGCGAAATGTCTCAGGGAGCTTTCCTGCGCATAAAAAAACCTCCTGGATAAAGAGGAGGGAGGATGCCAGACCCCCAGGGGGTCTGGCGATATTATGAAAAAGTTTATTCAAAGCTGTTGCCTGTCTGTCAATTTTAATAGTAATAGAATTATATTTCGAAAAAGTGAAGAAAAAATGTTCACAGAATAAAAATTTTCTGAATGATAAATGAATAAATTATGAACGGCTTTTTGTGTATTTTTCACAATTTAGATTGATTTTTTCTGGACATTATATTAAAATGATGTCATGTGAGTTTTTGACTGTCCAAATTTCCTAATCAGGATTGGAAGAGATTGTAAAAAATCGTTACTATGTACGAAATTGGCGGCGGCCGGGGCTTAAAAGCTGCGGCTGCGGGGTTCTGTTCAGGAGGAAAGATAGAGGAGGAGGTATTTGCGTGATATCAAATCAGGTGCTGCAAACTACTTTGGAAGGGATAAAGGCGATCAGCAGGACGGAACTTTGTGTACTTGACACGGAGGGGATCATGCTGGCCACAACTTTTGCCGAGGCGGAGAATTTCAGGGATTCGGTCCTGGGGTTTGTGGAGTCGCCGGCAGACAGCCAGGTGGTTTCGGGCTGTCAGTTTATTAAAGTATTTGACGACCATCAGCTGGAATACGTTCTGCTTGTGAATGGCAGCAGCGATAATGTACATATGGTGGGGCAGATGGCGGCTTTTCAGCTTCAGAGTCTTCTGGTGGCGTATAAGGAGAGGTTCGATAAGGATAATTTCATCAAGAATCTGCTGCTGGATAATCTGCTTCTGGTTGATATCTATAACCGCGCGAAAAAACTTCATATTGACGCGGATGCGCGGCGTGTGGTATTTTTGCTTGAGATTGATCATGACAAGGAAAGCAATTCCCTGGAAAACGTCAGGACCCTGTTTTCCGGAAAGCCGGGTGATTTTATCACCGCGGTTGATGAGAAGAGCATTATCGTGGTGAAGGAGCTGTCCGGACAGGAGGGCTATGCCGAGATGGACCGGATCGCGATGATGATCCTTGATACGCTCGGAGATGAGAGAAAACAGGAGGCCAGGATCGCGTACGGCACGATCGTCAGCGAGATAAAAGAGGTCTCAAGATCCTACAAGGAAGCGCGGATGGCCCTGAACGTCGGGAAAATCTTTTTCTCGGAACGCTCGGTGATCGCATACAGCTCTCTGGGGATCGGACGTCTGATCTATCAGCTTCCCGTGCCGCTTTGCCGGATGTTTATCCGCGAAATTTTTGACGGAAAATCTCCGGATGATTTCGATGAGGAGACGCTGGTCACGATCAACAAGTTTTTTGAGAACAGCCTGAATGTGTCGGAGACGTCGCGCCAGCTTTATATCCACAGGAATACGCTGGTGTACCGTCTGGATAAGCTGCAGAAATCGACAGGGCTGGATCTGCGTGTATTTGAGGATGCAATTACGTTTAAAATTGCGCTTATGGTAGTAAAATATATGAAGTATATGGAGGAACAGGAATACTGATTCACGAATATTCGAATGGTAAGGAGAGGATATGCTGATGGCTGATTTGCCGAATGACAGCGAAATCGAGAGGATGAATTCTGAAGGAGACGGGGGATATCCGCACAGCTTCAGGGACGGGTTTGTGACAGGTTTGCTGGCAGCGCTCGTCCTTGTCCTTCTTCTGAGTACGGGAAAAATTCTTTTGGACAGGTATGGGGCGGATAAGGCAAAGGGAGCCGAGGTGCTTACTTCGCAGAAGACGATCAGCAAGCTGCGCGAGGTACAGAGCCTGATCGAACGGTCCTATCTGGGAGACGTGGATGAGGAAGAGCTTTCTTCTTATCTGTTCAGAGGAGTTGCTGCCGGGCTTGAGGATGATTTCGCGAGGTATTATACAGAAGAGGAACTGACTGCGGAGCAGGAGGCAAACAGAGGGGAATACCACGGAATAGGAATTACACTCCAGGAGACGGAGAATCCATGGCAGATTCAGGTGACCGCGGTGACGAAGGGAGGTCCTGCCGATAAAGCCGGACTGAAGGAAGGAGATCTTCTGCTTCGGTACAACGGAGAGGATCTCACAGATATGCATCTTACAGATGTGGTTTCCCTGATCAGGAACAGCAAGGATACATTCCAGCTGACAGTGGTCCGCGGGGAACAGGAGCTTACATTTGATATAGAATGCGGTCAGGTGGAGACGGTCAGCGTTGAATATGAGTGTATAGAGCCGGGAATCGGCTATATCAGGATCAATGAATTTATCACATCCACGATCCGGCAGTTCTGTGACGCGGCGGATGATCTCACCGGCCAGGGAATAAAAAATCTGATCATTGATCTGCGTGACAATCCGGGAGGCCTTCTGAATGCGGTCTGCGAGATACTTGACTATATTCTTCCGGAAGGGCTGATCGTCTATACGGAGCGCAGGGACGGACAAAGAGAGGAATACAAGTCGGATGACGAGCATTCGCTTGACTGCAACCTGGTGGTGCTGGTAAATGGAAACAGCGCCAGCTCGTCGGAAATTTTCGCCGGAGCGGTTCAGGATTACGGGATCGGAACAATCGTAGGTACGCCTACCTATGGCAAGGGAGTTGTCCAGAACACGTATTTTCTGTCAGACGGTTCGGGCTTTAAGATGACGGTGGAGAAATATTATACGCCTGCCGGCCAGGACATTGACGGAAACGGCATCACGCCGGATATCCTTGTGGAAGAGGAGGAGGCCGCAGAGGACGAAAAGACAGAGGATGCTCCGCTGAAAAAGGCGCTTGAGATGCTGGGAGGCGGCAAGAGCTGATCGGCCGGCGGCCCTGGGAGTATCAGATCTATAGCAAACGACAATCGTTTTGTCGTTCCCTATAGTTTGATGAAAAACGGCGGATTTTGACGGAGGCAGGGATGGATGATCATAGAATAATATTCAGAGAACGGCTGACCGGACTGAAGGAGCTGGCCGATGCCGGTGAAAATATTCTGACCAAGGAGGAGATCCGGGGATTTTTTGACGGGACTCCGCTGGATGATGCGCACTTTGAGATGATCTATGAATATCTGAGAGGTCAGAGGATTCAGATTGCGGATACGCAGGAAGAGGCGGAGGAGGCGCGCGCCGGCAGAAATCCGGGAAGTCTCTCTTTTTACCTGTCGGAGCTGGAGGAGCTTCGGGGAGGGGAGACATTCGGAGAAGAGTCCGGGATACTGTTTCCGCCGGAGGCGACTCTGGAACTGTTTGGCAGGCTGGCTGGCGGCGATGATGCCGCGCGCATCCGGCTGGCGGAGCTGTATCTGCCCGCGGTGTGTGAAATGGCGCGCGAGTATGAGGAAAAAGAGCTGGGAAAGGACATTGATGTCGAGGATCTGATCCAGGAGGGGAATCTCGGGCTGCTGCTTTCTCTTGATTCTTTTCTGGATCCGGCGAATGTTTTTGAAAGCCGGGCCGCCTGTCAGGCGCATGTGCTGAACGGCATCAGCAGCGCGATGGAAGACGCGGTGAAAAAGAGCGGCGATATCCGTCATATGGGAGAGCAGCTTGCCGGACGTGTCAATCATCTGAATGAAGCGGTCAAAAATCTTGAGGAAGAACTGGAACATAAAGTTACGGCGGAGGAGCTTTCGGCTTATCTTGACATGCCGCTGGAAGAAATCCGGGATATACTGCGGATTGCGGGAGACGCGATCAAACTGGATGACCGGCGCTGACCGGATGGGAGCGGAAAGCAGGATCAAAAAACGGGGGACAAGATGTCCCCCGTTTGGATTTATGCCTTAGTATGCAGAAAAGCTGCCTCCTGCTCGATTGTTATTTACTCATCTTCGGATTCTGCCAGCGGTTCCGGAAGCTTCAGAAGGACAAGAGCAATTCGGTTCTTGTCCATTTTTTTGATTTTTAAGGAGATGCCGCTGTCGCTGATCGTAACGCTTTCCCCTTCGCGCGGAAGATGGTCCAGCTTCTCGATTGCCAGGCCGCCGATGGAATCATAGTCCTCCGATGCAAGAGACAGGCCTGTCGCGTTGTTGATGTCGTCCAGCTTGACGGAACCTTCGATCAGATACTCAAGATCGGAAACCTTTCGGATCAGATTGTCCTCATCTTCATCGAACTCGTCGCGGATTTCCCCGACGATCTCTTCCAGCAGATCCTCGATCGAGATCATTCCGACAGAGGAACCATATTCGTCAAGCACAATGGAGACGCTGACAGAATTTTTCTGCATCTCCATCAGCAGATCAGAGGTTTTCTTGAATTCATAGGTAAAATAAGGCTCATACATGAGATCCTTCACGCAAAAATCATCAGAATCTTCGGAAAAGAAGAAATCCTTGATATTAAGAATGCCGACAATGTTGGCGCGGTCATCCTGGTATACGGGAAGCCGCGTGTATTTTTCCGTGCGGAATATTTCGTATATTTCCCGGCGGGGGGTCTCGGTGCTGACTGTCACCATATCCGCGCGGGGAACCATGATATCCTTTGCCTCGGAATCTCCGAAATCCACTACATTGTAGATCATTTCACGTTCGGATTTTTCAATTACGCCTTCCTTATGGCTGACGTCCACGATGGTGCGCAGTTCCATCTCGGTCATCGAACTTTCCCCGTTTGTATCCACATGCAGAAGGGTCAGGAAAAAACGGCAGATCTGATTGATGATAAAAATGACCGGCGTCATAATTCTGACCAGCGCGTAGATGATGGGGGCATAGGCAAGCGCAAGCTTTTCGGAATCGGTGGCCGCAATCGTCTTGGGTGTGATCTCGCCGAAGACAAGGATCAGGATGGTCAGGATACCGGTTACGATCCCGACCGCGCCGTTTCCGAAAAGTCTGATGGCGAGCGCGGTGGCGAGCGCGGCGGCAAAGTTATTGACCAGGTTGTTGCCGATCAGGATAGCGCTCAGCATGCGGGAGGAATTTTCCCTGATAGTAAGGACCAGGGCCGCGCGTTTGCTTCCTTCCTCCGCAAGTGCCTGAAGGCGGATGCGGTTGACAGTGGTCATTGCGGTTTCAGCAGACGAAAAAAAAGCGGAAAGAAAAACAAGTACCGTCAGAATGAATAGCTGTATGGCGTCGTCTGAAGCCAAAAAAATCATCTCCTCTTTTTGTGTTGTAAATAATTTTGAATGAATATGCATAAATAGTACCGATGTCCGAATTATTAAGAATATACAATAAAACAGGAAGAATTGCAATCATATTTCAGGTGTTTCATGCGTATATTTGAGCATGGATTTATATTGTGAAAACCGGGAGGAATCTGATGGAAAAACGGACAGAGGGAGGAAAAATGGCCGGCGCCGTCTTAAAAGCGCTTCTTGCCGCCTATGCCGCAACGACAGTCATTTTATTCGCGCTGGCTTTCGTACTTCTGAAATTTCAGCCGGACATGCAAAAGACAGGAATCGTAATTCTGGCCTGCTATGTACTTTCCTGCTTCCTTGGAGGCTGGTTCTGCGGACGGCGGGCAGGGAAAAGAAAGTTTCTGTGGGGTCTGCTGACAGGGGCGTTGTATTTTGCGCTGTTGTTTCTGCTTTCGGGAATGAGCAGGCAGGTTCTTCCGATGGATACAGTGCAGATTCTTACCGCGTTTGCTCTGTGCGCGGGCAGCGGTATGGCAGGCGG
>CANQEC010000109.1 GCA_947594335.1 uncultured Lachnospiraceae bacterium | reverse complement strand
CTGGGCGGAATCGGAAATATCCGCGGTTCCGTGATCGCGGCCGTGCTTCTCACGGCGCTGCCGGAGCTGCTGCGCGGCCTGGCGGATTACCGCATGCTGATCTATGCGATCGTGCTGATCGTCATGATGCTCTTCAACTGGGCGCCGAAGGCGCTGGAATGGAGGGAGCGTTATCTTGGACGTTTCTTCCGGAAGTCTGCGAAGGAGGGCGAGTAAGATGGCAGCTATGCTGGAAGTTAAAAACCTCGGTATCTCCTTTGGAGGTCTGCGGGCAGTCAATGATTTTGACGTAAAGATTGAGAAGGGTCAGCTCTACGGCCTGATCGGCCCGAACGGCGCGGGCAAGACGACCGTGTTCAATCTGCTGACGGGCGTTTACCGGCCGGATACGGGCAGCGTCGTTTTGGACGGGGTCAATATTACAGGGAAAAAGACGATTGAGATCAACAAAGCGGGGATCGCGAGAACATTTCAGAATATCCGGCTGTTTAGCCAGCTGTCCGTTCTGGACAACGTAAAGGCCGGACTGCACAACCACCATTCCTATTCCACGCTGGCGGGGATCTTCCGCCTGCCTTCCTACCGCAGGGTGGAGAAGGAGATGGACGAGCGCGCGATGGAGCTGCTGCATGTGTTTGAGCTGGATGAGGATGCAAATACGCTGGCCTCGAATCTTCCGTACGGCAAACAGAGAAAGCTGGAAATTGCGCGCGCGCTCGCGACGGAGCCGAAGCTGCTTCTGCTTGATGAGCCGGCGGCCGGCATGAACCCGAACGAAACGCAGGCCCTGATGGATATGATCCGGTTTGTCCGCGATCATTTTGATATGACGATTCTTTTGATCGAGCATGACATGCGGCTGGTGTCCGGCATCTGCGAGGAGCTGAGCGTGCTGAACTTCGGTGAGATCCTCGCGCAGGGCAAGACCGCGGATGTGCTGAACGATCCGCAGGTTATCACGGCATATCTTGGGGAATAGGAGGGAAAGAACGATGGCAATGCTTGAAATAAAAGACCTGGAAGTTTACTATGGCATGATTCAGGCGATCAAAGGGATTTCCTTCGAGGTCAACGAGGGCGAGGTCATCGCGCTGATCGGCGCGAACGGCGCGGGCAAGACCACGATTCTTCACACGGTGACAGGCCTCCTCTCCCCGAAAAAGGGACAGGTTATTTTTGAAAATAAAGATATCACAAAAATTCCGGCCCATAAGATCGTCAGCCTGGGAATGGCGCATGTGCCGGAGGGGCGGCGCGTGTTTGCTGAGCTTTCCGTGTACCAGAACCTGATGATGGGCGCGTATACAAGAAAGGACAAGGGGGAGATCCAGCAGACGCTGGAGACGGTCTACAAACGTTTCCCGCGGCTTGAGGAAAGAAAAAATCAGCTTGCCGGGACGCTCTCAGGCGGCGAGCAGCAGATGCTCGCGATGGGACGTGCACTGATGTCCCGCCCGCGCATCATCCTGATGGACGAGCCGTCCATGGGACTTTCTCCGATCCTTGTCAATGAGATTTTTGATATCATCCAGAGCGTCAGCGCCAGCGGAACAACGGTGCTTCTCGTTGAGCAGAACGCAAAGAAGGCGCTCTCGATCGCGGACCGCGCGTATGTGCTTGAGACCGGAAGGATCGTGACGTCGGGCGCTGCACATACGCTGCTTGAGGATCCGGCCATCAAGAAGGCGTATCTGGGAGAATAAAAGCTGCGTACGCCCTTTTGTAATAGAGGCAATCAGGAGGTGTTTGTATGGGGAATCACGTAATCGTAACAATTGCCAGACATTTCGGAAGCGGAGGCAAAACGATCGGAGAGATGCTGGCACGGGAAACAGGGGTGCCGTGCTACGGCAGGGAGATCATCCGGATGGCTTCTGAGGAGAGCGGCATCAGTGAAGCGCTGTTCAATCAGGCGGACGAAAAGCTGAGACGCATGCCGCTGACCACGCGGTTCGGGGGCGGCAAAGCGGAGTATACGGGGGAGCTGATCGCTCCGGACAGCGATCAGTTTGTCAGCGACAAGAATCTGTTTAACTATCAGGCGAAGATCATCCGCGATCTCGCGGCGAAGGAGTCCTGCGTCATCATCGGCCGCGCGGCGGATTTTGTGCTCAAGGGAAATCCGAACGTGGTCAGCGTGTTTGTCCATGCATCGAAGGAATACTGTATAAAACAGGCGATCGAGAGAAATGCGTACACCGGGAAGGATGTGGAAAAATTCATCGCGAGGACAGACAGATACCGCAGCAATTTTTACCGCTATTATACCGGACAGGAATGGCACGACGCGAGGAACTATGACCTGTGCCTGAACAGTGAGAGACTTGGTTTTGACGGATGTGTCCGGGAGATACGTTCCTATGCCCAAATACGGTTCGGGGAGGGCAGCTGTCCGTTTTGTGAATAGAGAGAATTGGGTTTGACGAGGTATTGTCCTGATGGTATACTTGAAGTACCTGCAGCCGCAGAGAGGCTCAGAGTACGAATACGGAGGTATACTTATGAAAAAACTCGTTGTAACTGACAAGAAAGGTTGTATGGCGTGTCTCGCGTGCGTGATGGCCTGCTCAGAGGCTTTCTACAAAGAATTCAATCCGGATAAATCCTGCATCCGCATCGTTGAGAAGAACGGAGAAGTGAAGACGAATGTCTGTCTCCAGTGCGGCAAATGCGCGAAGAACTGTGAGGCCGGAGCGATCAAGCAGAACGCGAAAGGTACTTATGTGGTTGACAAGAAGCTCTGTACGGGCTGCGGCAAGTGCGTGGAAGTCTGTCCGATGGGCGTTATGGTAAAGGCGGAGGACAAGCCGACCTCATCCAAGTGTATTGCATGCGGTATCTGCGCGAAGGCATGTCCGATGGGAATCCTTGAAGTACAGGAGAAATAAGAATAAGAATAGAATCGGGCAGGAGGAAAAAAGCCTCCTGCCCGTCTGCGTATAAACATTATGGATATCAGTCAAGCTTGATATTCTTAAACAGGGAGCCAAGCGAGGTTGTGAGCTGCTCGGTCTGCGGAAGTTCATAAGTCTCTTCCTCGATCTGCTCTGCCGCAGCTTCCTCGAGGGCTTTCATGCTCAGGCTGATCTTTCCGTCCTTCACGGCGATGATCTTGACCTTTACAGTCTGTCCTTCCTTGAGAACAACATTCGGATGCTTGATGCGCTGCTGGCTGATCTGCGAAACATGAACCAGACCGGAAAGCCCGTTGCCAAGATTGACAAACGCTCCGTACGGCTGCAGTGTCTCAACAACGCCTTCCGTGACAAGGCCGATCTGAACGTTGGAAATTCTCTTTTTGCGCTCCTCGGCCGCTTTTTCGCGCAGAATGTCGCGTGCGGACAGGACAAGGCGCTTGTTTTCCTTGTCAACCGAGATAACGCGGACTTCGATCTCTTTGTTGAGCCAGTCTTCCAGATTTTCCACATATTCAAGAGAGAGCTTGGACGCCGGGATAAATCCGCGGATGCCCTCCAGATAGGCGATGGCGCCGCCTTTTGTGATGCCTCCGATCTTGACCGTGATGTTGGTCTTGTCGTCCATCAGCTGCTGCAGGCGGTCCCAGGCGAGAACAGCCGTGGCTTCCTTCATGGAAAGCTGCAGACGGCCTTCGCCGTTGTCGCGGCGGATAACGGTAGCGGTCACCTTCTGTCCGACTTCAATGTCGTTAAAGGTGAATGCGGGATCGTCGCTCGCATCGGCAAGCTTGATCACGCCGTCCGTGTAGGAACCGAAGTCGAGGACAATCTCATCCTCGGAGACGCCGATGACCGTGCCTGTCAGGATATCGCCCTCATGGACACGCTTAAAGGAAGCGTTGATCTCCGCCTCATAGTCCGCCATTGTCTCAGCGGGAGCTTCAGCTTCCGGAGCTGCTTCAGCAGGAGCTTCAGTTTCCGGAGCCGCTTCGGCAGGAGTTTCAGTTTCCGGAGCTTCCTCGGCGGGAGCCTCAGCTTTTGGAGCCTCCTCGGCGGGAGCTTCAGCTTCCGGAGCTGCTTCAGCAGGAACCTCAGCTTCTGGAACTTCCTCAGCGGGAGCTTCAGCTTCCGGAGCTGCTTCAGCAGGAGCCGCAGCTTCCGTGACTGCCTCGGCCGGAGCCTCAGTTACGGGAACCTTTTCAGCGGGAACTGCGGTCTCATCCGCGGGGGCCGCCTGTGTGTTCAGTGTTTCTTCTGTCTGTGTGTTTAATGTTTCACTCATACATACCCTCCATTCTTTTTCCTTTACTTACCAGTTTAACACAGAGTTGGCGTTTTGCACAGGAATTATTTTAAGAAAACTGTTTCCAAAATAAATACCCGGTGGTATAATACGAAATGTATGAAAAAATGCACGAAAAATTTGCCTGACAAATCAAAGGACGGGATCAGTATGCAGACAGTGACAGAAGACCTGCGCTCCGGAATGGACCAGGCAGTGATCGACCGCGCGGGAGCTGTCCTGAAGCGGGGAGGCCTTGTGGCTTTTCCGACAGAGACAGTTTACGGGCTGGGCGCCGACGCGCTTGACGCGCAGGCGGCGGCAAAAATCTATGCCGCAAAGGGAAGACCATCTGACAATCCTCTGATCATTCACATCGCGGACTGGGAGGCGATCAGTCTTATTGTATCGGAAATTCCGGACTGTGCAAGGCGGCTTGCGCAGGCTTTCTGGCCGGGACCGCTGACAATGATTCTGCCAAAATCGGATATCGTTCCTCTGACAACAACGGGCGGACTGTCCACTGTGGCTGTGCGTATGCCGGATCATGAGATCGCGCGCGCGCTGATCCGCGCGGGGGGCGGCTACGTTGCGGCGCCAAGCGCGAACACGTCAGGCAGGCCCAGTCCGACAAAAGCGTCCCATGTAGCTGAGGATCTCTCGGGCGTGATCGACATGATCATTGACGGGGGAGACGTGCAGATCGGTCTTGAGTCCACGATCGTCGATCTGACGGACGGGGCGCCGACGATCCTGCGTCCCGGTTATATCAATCAGGAAATGCTTGAGCAGGTGATCGGCGGCGTTGCGGTGGATGCCGCGCTGCTCGGGAAGGATGCCAGACCAAAAGCCCCCGGAATGAAGTACCGCCATTACGCACCGAAGGCGGAGCTTTTTATTGTGGAGGGAACGCGCAGCCAGGTGCGCGCACGGATCAATGAGCTGGCGCAGGAAGCCCTTGGGCAGGGGAAAAAGCCGGGGATCATCGGCACGGATGAGTCGAAGGATTACTATACATGCGGGATGGTGAAAAGTATCGGGACGCGCGCGGATGAGATTACGATTTCGCAGCACCTTTACAGTATACTGAGGGAATTTGACCATTCGGATATTTCCGTGATTTACTCGGAATCGTTTGAGACGCCGCATATGGGACAGGCCAGTATGAACCGCCTGTTCAAGGCAGCGGGTCATCAGGTTATTAAGGGATAAAAGCAAGGGGAGTTAAGGCAGTGAAGCGATACGATAAACTGATTTTTGCCACGAACAGCGATACCTCCGTCGGCCCCATGGCGCAGGCGATCATGCAGAGCAAATATCTTCTGGATGTACTGGATGTTGAGTCGAAGGGAATGGTGGTGCTGTTTCCGGAGCCGATTAATCCGAAAGCGGAGGCAGTGCTTGTGAGCAACGGTCTGACGATGAAGAATCATGTGAGCGAACCGTTCGTGAGAGAGGACTTTAACGACAGAACCCTGGTGCTTGCGATCAGCCGCGCTACCTGCCAGAAGCTTCGCAAAGAATTTGAACTGCCGGATGAGATGCCGGTATATGTGCTGGATGAATTTGTGAATCGTCCGCAGGAGCTGACAAATCCTTACGGAGGAACGCTCGCGGACTATGGGAAATGTTTTGCGGAATTAGAAGCCCTGATTTCAAGGCTTGTAATATTATTAAATGAGGAGGAACTGTTATGTTAGCATTAGGCTGTGACCAGGGCGGATTTCCGCTGATGAAAGAGGTTATTAAATATCTTGACGAGAAGGGCATCGAATATAAGAACTGTGGCACTTACTCGGAGGATCCTGTGGATTATCCGGTATATGCGAGAGCCGTTGTCAAAGAGATCCAGTCGGGCGCGTGCGACAAGGGAATTCTGATCTGCGGAACAGGGATCGGGATTTCGATCACGGCGAACCGCTACAAAGGGATCCGCGCGGCCGTCTGCGGCGACTGCTTCAGCGCGGAGGCCACAAGGCTTCACAACGACGCGAACATCCTTGCGATGGGCGCGAGAGTGGTAGGCCCCGGCCTTGGCATCAAGATCGTTGAGACATTCCTGAACACGCCGTTTTCCGGGGCGGAGCGCCACGCGCGCCGCGTCCGCATGATTGACGAAGATCCGGAAGCGTAAAAGCCTCTGGCCGGATGCGCATGGGCGCGTGCACGGAGTATGCCGCTTTTGCAGCCGCGCCCGGCGCGGGAATATGCCAAAGACACAGTCACAGTTCCTTATTTACAAATGAGAGGAGGAATCCGCATGTCGAAAACCGTAATTATGGATCATCCGCTGATCCGTCACAAAATCGGGCTTGTCAGAAGAAAAGAAACCGGGTCGAAGGATTTCAGGGCTCTGATCGGGGAGATTGCCATGTATATGTGCTATGAAGCCACCCGCGATCTGAAGCTTCAGGATGTTGAGATCGAGACTCCCATCTGCAGGACAACTGTGAAAGAACTGAGCGGGAAAAAACTCGCGGTTGTTCCGATTCTCAGAGCCGGCATCGGGATGGTGGACGGAATGCTCGCGATGATCCCGGCGGCGAAGGTCGGACATATCGGGCTGTACCGTGATCCGAAGACACTGGATCCCGTGGAATACTACTGCAAGCTTCCGGCTGATATAGCGGAGAGGGAAGTTTTTGTGGTTGATCCGATGCTGGCGACCGGAGGTTCGTCCTCCGCTGCCGTTCAGATGCTGAAGGAGAAAGGCGCGAAGCATATCCGTTTCATGTGCATTATCGCGGCTCCCGAGGGAGTGGAGCGGATGCAGAAGGAACATCCGGATGTCGATCTCTATATCGGGGCGCTTGATGATCATCTGAATGACCACGGTTATATTGTTCCGGGACTCGGGGATGCGGGAGACCGGATTTTTGGAACAAAATAACTATGAAATTAAGAATATTTTTGTTTACGGATTTCTCATAAAGTATTATACTTTAGTTTGATTCTATGCCGATGCAATACAGGAATGCGTAACAGGTCGTGCCTGTGTTTATACCGCGTCAGGCCGGAGAAGTTCAGAAAAGGGCCGGTTCTGATGCGTTTCGGAAATGGGGAGGGATAAATATTGCAGAACAGGATCAGAAAATTAATTGTAATGCTGTTGGTCACTGTGCTGCTGGTTCAGCAGGGAAGCGCTGTTATGACGGCAGCAGAAGAGAGTACGGAGATAACGTCTGAGACTTCTGCCGAGCCGGCCGCGGAGACAGAGGCACCTGCTCCGGAGACACAGCCGCCGACAGAGGCGCCTGCTCCGGAAACGCAGCCGCCGACGGAAACGCCTGCTCCGGAGACACAGCCGCCGACAGAGGCGCCTGCTCCGGAGACACAGCCGCCGACGGAAGCGCCTGCTCCGTATTCTCCACAGTAAACGCGATCTCTCCCGCCGGGATCTCTTTTCCGGAAAATTT